>CAZKSP010000380.1:0-3034 GCA_964555385.1 uncultured Chitinophagaceae bacterium | reverse complement strand
AGGTCTGGCAGTCCGAGTAGCGGGGCTGCTGCTCGTGTGTGGCCAGCGGCTCTACCCAGGGCTCACGCCACAGGTGCGAATGGGACTGCTGCTGGTTGTCGCGGTGGCAGCAGCGCCAGCCGCCATCGCTGCCGGCCAGTCGGCCGTTGAGCCATTGCCACCGCTGCCGTTGCTTTTCGGCTCAGAATTTCTTGTCGGCGCCGGGCTGGGTATTGCGGTGGCTATCCTCATCTCGGCGGTTGCGGCCGCCGGTGCGATGCTTGCCGCGACGGCTGGGCTTGACTGGGCTGCAGCCTTTACGCCCGGCAGTGAGGACCGGCCCGGTGTGGCCCGCCTCTGTGGCTGGCTTGGGTTCACCGCTTTTGTTATCGCAGGGGGGCAGCGAATGGTTGTGAATGGCCTGCTGGAAAGTTGCTGGCGGCTGCCAATTGGACGGCTGGCTGGCCACTTCGGCGACGTCGAGTTTCCACTGGCAGAAATGCTGATTGAGCTGCCAGCGGTTGGACTTTCCCTCGCTGTTTCACTTGCCCTGCCAGTTCTGATAGCGGTGCTAACGACGCATGTGACAGCCGCGATCTGCCTGCGGACGGTCTCGTTTACTGCGGGTATTGGTTTGCTCCAGGGCGTGGCCGCTGTGGTCCTGCTTGGTGGGCTCTTGCTGGGCAGCCGGCAGTGGTCGGAGCAGGCTGGCCAACTGCTGGTGCCGCCGCTCGAGGCGACATTCGCGGCAGTGGCGGCACCCGGTCCTGCCAGCCCGCAGCGGGAGGAAACATCGCCATGACTGCCAACGGCGACCGTACCATTCCAGCAACGCCCCGCCGTCGCGAGGCCGCCCGCGAGCAGGGGCTTGCCCCGACGACAGCCGCCATCACTTGGCCGCTGCTGGCAGCGTTCGTGTTGGCCGCGTTGCCTGCGTGGGTACGGGCGACGACTGCCGCCACTGTCGCTGCGGTGCAGGCCGCTGCCACCGGTGAGGCCGAGGAGCTTAGCCGTCACACGCTGGCTATGGTCGGACCAACTGCCATCGTTGCGTTGGTAGCACTCGTGCTGCTGATCGGTGTCCGGTTGCTGGGCGATGGTGCCGGCTGGCGGCTGAGCCGTGCCGGCTTCCAATTTGCACGAATTGATCCCTTTTCTGGCCTGCGCCGGCTGTTTTCGAGCAACGCGTTGCTTCGGAGCCTGCTTGCGGTGGTTGGCTTGGGCGGACTGCTGGGAGTGGTTGGGGTGACAACGGGGCCGTTGGTTGCAGCGGTCCGAGATGCTCGGGCCGGCCTGCCGGGCCAGCAGCAGTTTCTGGTGCCAACGCTTGTGGCGGCGGAAAGCTTTCTCTGGTGGTTTCTGGCAGCCGCAACTCTGGTGGCTGTCGGGCAATGGCTCGTCCAGCGAATTCTATTCGAGCGCCGCATCAGGATGACGCCAGCAGAATTCCGGGAGGAACTGCGAAGCCTGCAGGCTGATCCAAAGATTCGGCGGACGCGGGGACAGTAGCGACGCTCACACCCGTAGGTCGCTGGCAGCAACGCGGCTGGGGCAGGCTGCCAGTGCTTCGCTCACGGGGCCGTCGAGAAACTCTTCGACTTGCGCCGCAGCCCGCCCCTCAAGGCCTTCGACCGTTACCGCCGCCGCCAAGTCAACACCGGCAAAGAGCGGATCGGCGGCGAGCCGTTCAACCAGATCGTTGTCGGCTCCTTCACGGATCCGAGCAGTGGCTGCGTGGCTATGCCGACGGATTGCCTCATGAAGTTCCTGCCGGTCGCCTCCGGCGGTGGTAGCAGCCATCAGCAGTCGTTCACTGGCCAGGAAGGGCAGATGCTGTTCGAGGTTGCGCCGGATGCCGCCCGGCAACACCACGAGCCCAGCCGCAATGTTGGCATAGATGACTAACTGGGCATCGGTCGCCAGAAAGGCCTGAGGCAACACCAGCCTCCGAGCAGCCGAGTCGTCGAGCGTCCGCTCATACCACTGGACGGCCGCAGTCTGGCCGGCAGTCGGCTGTAGGCCCATCACGAAGCGGCCAAGGCTGCACATCCGCTCTGCCCGCATCGGGTTCCGTTTGTAAGGCATCGCCGACGAGCCAACTTGGTCAGTCTCGAAGGGCTCTTCAAGTTCGTTCCAGGCTGCAGCCAGTCGTAGATCATTGCCTGCTTTATGAGATGATTCAGCGATGCCACCGAGAGCAGCCAACACCTGGGAGTCGATCTTGCGGGGGTAGGTCTGTCCGGTCACGGCATAGGACCCCCCAAACCCCAGCTTTCTCGAGACGATGTCGTCCAGCTGCCGAACCTTGGCGTGATCTCCCTGAAACAGCTCGAGGAAGCTTGCCTGGGTGCCCGTTGTTCCCTTTGTGCCCCGCGCTCGCAGAAGTGACCGGCGGTGGCGGAGTTCCTCAAGATCGAGCAGGAGGTCCTGAATCCAGAGGCAGATCCGCTTGCCGATGGTGGTTGGCTGAGCCGGCTGCAGGTGGGTTCGGCCGAGACAGATGACACTTCGATTCTCGCGGGCCCGTGCCGCAAGTTGTTCGATGACGCCTGCCATTCGTGCGATGATCAGGTCGAGTGACTCGGCAATCAGGACGAGGTCGGTGTTGTCGGTAACGAAGGCACTTGTTGCTCCCAGATGGAGAATCGGCCGTGCTGACGGGCAGTCGTCGCCGAAGGTATGCAGGTGCGCAAAGACGTCATGCCGAGTCTGTTTTTCATAGGCGGCTGCCTTGGCGAAGTCGACCGTGTCGAGATGGGCCCGCATCTCATCAAGCTGAGCAGCAGAAATAGGCAGGCCAAGTTCAGCCTCTGCTTCAGCCAACGCCAGCCACATCCTCCGCCACCAGCCGTAGCGATGGCCGTCACTCCAGATGTCTGCCATTTCAGCCGATGCGTAACGGGCCGCCAGGGGATTACTCCAGCGGTTTCGAGGCGGGGTCCGTTCAGCTACGTCGGCTTTGGTCATCGGGGGGCTCCAGTGGGGCGTGGTCGGCTGGTGGCCGCCGGGGGCGAGCCTGCCATCATGCAAAAGAATCGCTCGAGGGCCAGCCGGG
>CAZKSP010000379.1:0-3040 GCA_964555385.1 uncultured Chitinophagaceae bacterium | reverse complement strand
CACCGTTGCCGCCACCAATCCGACAGACGGCGGCGTAGACGCTGGCGGGATCAGCCTCGATTTCGACGGTCCGCTCATCGGTGAACACTGTGCCGCCGGCCCATGAGGGATCGCCTGGTACCGGCCCGGCAACGCTCCAGCGGGTCTCAACTGCCTGCTGTTCGATCTTGGCGAGTGCCCGATGAATCGCCTCGCGAGCCCCGAGCGCCTCGTGCGGCATCAGCCGCTGGGTGGTGTCGTCGGTGACAACCACCCGGTTCTTCAAACCCTCGGCCAGTGGTCGAGCAATCCGATACGAAACCGGCGTGACGAGATTGATCCAGAGCGAACTCAGTCGCGGCGTCAGCACCGGCACCGGCAAGATAATCCGCCGTGGCAGGCCCAACTCTTCGGCCATCACTCGCATCAGTTCGCGATAGGGAAGCGCATCTGGCCCTCCGATTTCGAGGGTCTTGCCCGCAGTTTCCGGCACCTCGAGGCAGCGGACCAGCCAGTGGAGCACATCGGCGATTGCCACTGGCTGGCATTCGGTGGTGACCCACTTGGGCGTCACCATGATCGGCAGGCGTTCGACCAGATACCGCAGAATCTCGAATGAGGCCGAGCCCGATCCGATGATCATCGCCGCTCGAAAGGTCGTCACCGGCACACCGGATGCGGCTAATTGTTCCTCGACCTGCCGCCGCGATCGCAGATGCTCGCTCAGGTCGGGGCCCATTTCACCGAGGCCGCCAAGATAAATGATGCGGCCGACTCCTGCGGCCTGTGCGGCCTGAGCGAAGTTGCCGGCCAGTTCGCGGTCCCGGTCGGCATAGGTGCCGCCGGTGGCCACCATTGAATGGACGAGGTAGTAGGCCGCTCGGCAGCCGGAGAGAGCCGCGGCAACAGCCTCGGGGTCATCAAGGCTGCCTGCCACCACCTCCAACCGCTCATGCTGCCGCCAAGGCCGGGCATCGAGCTTCCTCGGCTCACGCACCAGGCAGCGAACCCGGTAGCCCGCTTCCAGCAACGCTGGGACCAGCCGACCGCCGACATAGCCGGTCGCCCCGGTGACAAAGATCGTGCTGGTGGACGCCGCCGTGAGAGGTGTTGAGTGCATGGAAACCAGGCGAAGGAGGAAATGGGGTTTTGCGTCTGCTTTGATTAGCCGATGAAAGTAGGTTCACATGCTGTGAGGCCCAACTCCTGTCGCCTTGCGACGGCAGAACATGCATCCTCTCTCCAGCTCGCAATAGTGTAGGAGTTCCGAAACGGGCGGCCTGCCGTACACTCTGCGGGTAGGGTTTTTTCAGCGATTGAAACTTGAAAGAGCAGCAAATGACGCAGGCGACGGAACTGCACGGCATGCAGCAATGGGTGCGACGGACGGCGTTGGTCACCGGGGCCAGCAGTGGCATCGGGGAAGCGATTGCCAAGAGGCTTCTCGCTGCCGGCATGCGGGTAGTTGGCTGTGCCCGTCGCAAGGAGAAGGTCGCCGAAATCCTGGCTGCCGCCGACTGGAATGCCGACAGCACGCTGGCAGTCGGCTGCGATGTTCGCGACGAGGCCTCAGTCCGCGCGGCCTTTGCTGCGGCCCGTGACCGCTTTGGCGGCGTCGACGTGCTGATCAACAACGCCGGCCTCGGCCATGCCGCCCCGCTGGCCGAGGGTCGGGTGGAGGAATGGCGGGAAATGCTTGAGGTCAACATCCTCGGCCTCTGCATCTGCACCCGCGAAGCCCTGGCCGACATGCGGGGCCGCGGCGTGACCGGCCAGATCATCCACATCGGTTCGATGGCCGGCCAGCGGGTTCCGGCAGGGGCGGGTCTCTATGGGGCGACCAAGCATGCAGTGCGGGCCCTGACGGAGAGCCTGCGGCTGGAACTCCGCGAAGCGGGCGATCCTATTCGCATCGGTGAGATCTGCCCCGGCTACGTTGAGACCGGCTTTGCCAGTCATTACCTGAAGTCTGAGGAGCAGGCCCGCGAGACCTATTCGCGGTTCAAGGTGCTTGAGGCTGCTGATGTTGCTGAGGCAGTGGCGTACATGCTCTCCTGCCCGCAGCATGTGCAGGTACACGACATCCTGTTGCGGCCGACCGCACAGCCGACGTGAGGGGCCGGCACCGGTCGTTGCGGAAAGCCTGACAATGCCACGACGAATGCCTTATGCCGGCGAAACCCGCAGGGTCTGGCTCTGCGTCCTCAAGACCGACGATCTGGCCGGACCGCGACGGCATCCCGACCGGCCGCGGGTGCTGGTCAAGTCGCTGCCGCAGCGGCCAGGCCTCGAGCTTGACCGCTGGGTCAAGACGTCGCCCCGGGCCAAGCGGCTACGGGTGGTCAATGTGGTCTACGAGGCGATGCCAGCGGCCGGTCAGCCGGGTGGTCGCGACCAGCCGTTCACTCGACCGATCCAGCAGAAGCGGATCAGGGCTGCTGAAAAGATGCTGCGGCAGCGGCTCCGCTGTGACGGCTACACCGTCAATGGTGACCTGACGGTCTGGCATCTTTATGTGATCGAACTGGAGCCAGCAGCTCACGATGAGGCCGCCGCCGGCTATCTGTATGTCGGCCAGACGAGCCAGCCGGTCGACGACCGCATCCGGCAGCACCGCGAGGGGCATCACACGCCAAAGGGGCAGCGGCTGCACAGCCAGATTGCTCATCGGCGGTTTCTCAGGCCTCGCCTCGACCTGTTGCCGGCTGACTTTTGTCAGACCTTCTTTTGCCAGGACGACGCCCTTACCGCCGAGGCCGACCTGCGGCTGGCACTCGAAGCCGAAGGCTATCGCGTTGAGGGGGGAACTGAACGCTACGACGAACGGCGGCAAGCCCTCGGCCTTGGTCGCGCGGCAGTTGACGGGACAGGGTCGGGCTGAATTCCCTCGGGTGTCCGCTTGCAGTATTCGCGGTTGATTTGGGCCATTTGTCTGTTGATCCGCAAGCCACCTATCGTTTGGCTGCATCGCACGCAGGCAGCGGCAGCCGGGAGAGCCAGCACGAGTGGCGATGATGCCCAACGGCGGATCGCTGCTGACGCTGACCTATCTGGGGGCCGA
>CAZKSP010000378.1:0-3049 GCA_964555385.1 uncultured Chitinophagaceae bacterium | reverse complement strand
ATTGCCAGCAAGATCAACCCGCTTGCGGTGAGCCGAAGCAGCCCTAGTAACGGGGGCCGCATCAACTGCAGCCGCGGCCTGACCGGTTGTGTCAGCTGGCGTCGGCTGGGTGGCAGCCGTGGGCTCGGGTGAATCGGTGGGCGATGAGGCGTCAGTCGACATACGAGTGAACTCCGGTTGGGTGAATGGTGAGGGGTGCGGAATCGGCTCAGACAGCGGCCACCCGGCTGACGCCAAGTTCCTTCGGCTCAGGCTGCTGGGCAAGGTGCGGATGGTCGGGCCCTGCGTAGACCTTGAGTTTGCCAAGCATCGCTCGGCCAAGTTTGGTTTTGGGCAGCATTCGCCGGACCGCTTCCTCTATGATCAACTCCGGGCGACGCTCACGACGCTTCTCGGCTGTCTCGGACTTGAGTCCGGTGTAGCCGGAATACCAGCGATATTCTTTCTGTTGCCACTTCTTCCCACCAAACTCGACCTTTTCGGCGTTGACAATCACAACAAAGTCGCCGGTGTCGATGTGTGGGGTGTAAGTCGGGCGATGCTTGCCCATCAGGATCATCGCTACGTCACTGGCAAGCCGCCCTACCCGCTTGTCGGAGGCATCAACCAGCCACCACCGCTGTTCAACCTCACCCGGCTTGGCCATGAATGTTTTGGTCATCGTCATCTTCTCTAATTCATTCTTCAGCAAATATTGCACTGGAACGTCCACAAACGGTTACCCGACGTGGCTGATATTCCCATTTGTTTGGCAGGGGACCTGTGAGCCAGCCATGGGAGCCCCGAAGGATAGCAGCCCAACCCCGTCCACTCAAGGCACTGCACCAAACCGACGGCCACTATGGGCAGCCATTTGCCAGCTACGTGACAAAACGGCAGAATCTGTCAGCCGTCGCTACCGCTGCGGCCCACTCCCGCTGAACAAGCATTTCCTATCCCCGTCCCAGAGCCTCGAGCAGCCGAATGAAAATCGCGGTCCTCAAGGAAACTTTCCCGGGTGAAACCCGCGTTGCCCTCGTACCGGCGGCGATCCCCCCACTCGTTAAGGCGGGCCATTCGGTCAACGTCGAGCGAGCCGCCGGGGCTGCCGCCGGCTTCGCAGACGATGACTACGCCGTCGCTGGTGCCGAACTGGTCGACCGAGATGAAGCCCTGAGAGCCAACTGCATCCTCGCTGTCCGGATTGCCGGCAGCTGCGGTGAAGCTTGGAAAGCTGACCGTGGAAAGCTCTCAGCCGGGACGGCATTGATCGGCATGGCCGACCCGCTTGGCAGCTGCCAGGCCTGTGCGGAAGACGCTGCCACCGGCGCGACGATCTATGCTCTTGAACTGGTGCCCCGAATCACGCGGGCTCAGAGCATGGATGTGCTTTCCAGTCAGGCCAACATTGCCGGCTATCGGGCCGTGCTGCTCGGCGCCATGGCCCTGAAAAAAATCCTGCCCATGATGACTACTGCGGCGGGCACGATCCGACCCGCCAAAGCGTTAATTCTCGGCGCCGGCGTGGCAGGCCTTCAGGCAATCGCCACGGCTAAGCGGCTCGGGGCTCAGGTCCTCGCCTACGACGTGAGGCCCGCAGTCAAAGAACAGGTCGAAAGCCTCGGCGCGAAATTTGTCGAACTGCCGCTGGAGACAGGCAGCAGCGAGACGAAAGGTGGGTACGCGAAGGCGATGTCGGAGGAGTTCTACAAAAAGCAGCAGGAACTACTTGGCAAGGTGATCGCCGAGTGTGATCTGGTCGTGACAACGGCGCTCATTCCTGGCAAGCCAGCACCGACGTTGATAACTCGGGACATGGTCGCCGGCATGCAGCCCGGCAGTGTCGTGGTTGACCTGGCGGCCGAGCGAGGCGGCAACTGCCAAGGAACAAAGCCCGGTGAAACCTGCGTCGTCGATGGCGTCACCATCCTCGGCCCGACCAATCTGCCCGCTGAGGTCGCCACGCACACCAGTCAGCTCTATGCCCGAAACGTTGTGACCTTCCTCAACCACCTGGTCAGCTGCGGCTTCCCATCCGATGTGTCCGATGACGAAATCTGCCGCGAGACGCTGGTGGCCAAGGGGGGCGAACTGGTGCATCCTCGGGTCCGCGAACTGGCAGGCCTGCCCCCGCTTGAGCCGGCAGTCACCACCGGCGACGATCAAACGACGGCCCAGAGCCCCTCGGACTCCTGAACCCCACCCCGCTACTGCTTCTGAATTGACGTCCCTGACAAAGGCAACCCGATGCTGCTCGACTCAATCACGCTCCTGGCCACTACGCCGTCGGGAGAAGATCCGGCCTCAACCTTTATCCGGCTGCTGACAGTCTTCCTGCTGGCCATGTGGGTCGGTTTTGAGGTGATTACCAAGGTGCCGCAACGACTGCACACGCCGCTAACAAGTGGCTCAAACGCTATTTCAGGTGTCACCGTTGTCGGCGCACTGGTGGTTGCCGGCAGCCTGACCAGCGGCTTCGGCAGCCATAACCTGTTTGGGCTACTCGCAGTCTTTCTCGCGATGATCAACGTGGCCGGTGGCTTTGTGGTGACGCACCGCATGCTCGAAATGTTCAACCCCAAGAAAAAGTAACACCAGTTTCACTACCGTCCGGCGGCCCGCCGACGGCACCGAAGGGATCAAAAGGAATCTCCATGTCGAGCCAGGCCTGGATCAATCTTGCCTACCTCACCGCCTCGATGCTGTTCATCGTGGCCTTTAAACAGATGTCGGGGCCTCGCACGGCGGTCCGAGGCAACTACCTCGGTGCAGCCGGCATGGCAATCGCCATCTTGGCCGCCTGCTTTGAACAGCCGGTGGCGGCAAGTGTTGCCAAAAACGGCCCCTGGCCACTTGCTTTGCTGGCGGCTTTCGCCGCCGCGGGCGGGGGAATCGGAGCGACAATGGCGAGGCGTTGGCCGATGACCGGCATGCCCCAGATGGTGGCCCTGCTCAACGGCTTCGGCGGGGCCGCGTCGATGTTGGTAGCAGCAGCAGAGCTGACCAATACCCACACGATCGCCCGGTTTGGTGACGGTGCAGCTCAAACAGCAGCCCAAACTAGCCTCGG
>CAZKSP010000377.1:0-3054 GCA_964555385.1 uncultured Chitinophagaceae bacterium | reverse complement strand
TGGCCAACTTATAAAGGTCCTGCAACCTATTGATTTTCAGCGTTATTGAGATCATTATTAACTTAAGACGGGTAATTCCTGTTGCGTGCTTTGAATGCTTCCTCCCATCGGTTGGATATGAGTTCAGGGAATCAGGCGCATCAGGGGCCGTCTTTTTTTATCTGCTCTCCCCACTCACGGCAAATACATCGTCTCAAACTCCACCCACTGTCGGAATATCTGATACCAGCTATTATCACCAGTGAACTGCCGTGAAAAACCCCAACAAAACATATCAACAGCTTGCAAGCCCGGTTTTTCATGTGAACGCTCATGTGAAATGTACAAACGACTATTAAGCGGCAGCAACGCTTCAAGTTGGTTCTCAATATATTGATTAAAATCCTTTATTTCTTCAGTATTCTTGCATTTATCCACTACCAAACTCACTGCTTCCAGATTTGGAGAAAAGCTCACCTTCTCCAAAATAAAACAGAGCAAGGTAGTTATAGAGCTTCCTCTTACCTTGCCTACTTCGCAGATGAGCATCTACCCGTTGTTTATTTAATGTAACACTAAACAAACACACCAACCTTCATTCGGTAAGTGGCGGGCAAAATATTGTTTGATTGAAATACTTGTAGCCGATCCTTTTAGCTCCGAAACCTTTCGGGTAGACTTTTTATGGTTCAACTTATTCTTTAAAGTCCGCTTAACAGCTCGCTCAATACGCCGAACAACAACGGCATTATCACAAACCAATAAAGTAATTGTAAAAGTTTCAGAAGGCCTCTTGCTTTCAAAGTCAAATCCGAGATCACCGGATTCATCAAGAAAAATAATCATTAGATATCCATATCTGATGAAAGCAGTGATTTTATCAGAATAATTGCCAAACAGAATTGACCAGAATTAAATGAAAGAAGAACTACAGGGCATAATCGCGCCAATCTAGCCACAGTTTCGTGCTTGATACTGGTTAGATGATTTTTGAAGAAAGGATACTAGCAGATGAATCCGGAAATGTTACTCTGACCCCAATTATTCACCAGAGACCCTGACCAGTTGATTTCAACCGGCTGCGTCATTATTTAAGATCAATGCAATCGCACCACAGCTGCGGTAGCCTGTAAGTAATGTGATTGATCTGTCGAGTGAACAAAACCATGGAGTCTAAGGACTACTACGCCACTCTCGGTGTTGAACCGGATGCCGAAGCCAAAACCATCAAAACGGCCTATCGCAAACTGGCCAAAAAATACCATCCGGATGTCAGCAGCGAACCCGATGCAGAAGAACGCTTCAAGGAAGTTGCCGAAGCCTACGAAGCGTTAAAAGACGCCACCCGCCGCGCCGAGTACGATGAACTGCGTCGTTACGCGCAAAGTGGCGGGCAACGCGGCGGCGGTTTCGAACCCCCACCCGGCTGGCAACCCGGCGGCGATGGCAGCGCGCACTTTTCCGGCGACTTTTCCGACTTCTTCAACTCCATTTTCGGTGGCGGCGCGGAATTCCGCGGCGATCCGTTTGGTGGCCGGGCACAATCACAAGGCTTTCATCAACAATCGCGCGACTTCGCCTACAAAGGTCAAGACATCGAAGTGGAAATGCCATTGTTTCTGGAAGACACCGTCAAGGCCTGCAAAAAACCCGTGCGTTATCGCACCCCTGAAATCCAGAACGGCCAGATCGTCTACACCGAAAAATCGCTTAACGTCGACATTCCCGCCGGCATGACCGACGGCCAACGCATCCGCCTCAAGGGCCAGGGCGCACCCGGCCAGGGTGGCGGCCCCGCCGGCGACCTGTACATACACATTCGGCTGGTGCCCCACCCGCTATTCGATGTCGAAGGCCACAACCTCATCGTCACTGTACCCATCGCCCCGTGGGAAGCAGCACTGGGTGCCAAAGTCATCGTGCCGACACTCGATGGCAAAGTCAGCATGTCTCTCAAACCCGGCAGCCAATCCGGCCAGCGTTTGCGCATCAAAGGCAAAGGCCTCACTGGCAAACTGGGGCAAGGCGATTTGTTCGCGGTAATCAAAGTGGTCATGCCCGAACAAAACAACGCCGAGATGGACAAGCTCTGGCAACAAATGGCCACGCAAGCCAACTTTAACCCTCGCGCAGAATGGGAGGCATAACATGAGTAACGTACTGCACATTACCTGTACCGAACTGTGCGACCTCGACGGCATCACAGAAGAGATCATCTTCGAAGCGGTCGAGTACGGCGTGATCAACCCCGTCACCGGCAATGCCGTATCCGACTGGATGTTCACCGCGTGCGAAGCGGCACAATTAAAACGCGCCATGCGCCTGCAACAAGATCTGGAACTCGACTGGGTTGCCATCGCACTGGTGATCAACCTGCAACAAGAAAACGAAACCCTGCAACAGGAAAACCAGCGGCTGCAACAGCGGCTGCAACGCTTTTTAAGCAACGACACCTGAAAGCACATTCAAGAAGAGACCAAAGGAAAGACTCAAGGAGATCCACATGAGCATCACCATCAAAGGCGTCGAACTCATTGAAGTTGGCAAATACGTCAACATCAAGATCACCGGCAAACTCGAAACCGAAGATTACGAACAGTTCGTGCCCGCACTGGAAGAACAAATCGAACAAAACGGCAAGATCGATCTGATGGTTGAACTGCTCGACTTCAAAGGCTGGACCGCCGGCGCCGCTTGGGAAGACACCAAGTTCGGCCTGAAACACTTTACCGATTTCGAACGCGTGGCCATTGTCGGCGACAAACGCTGGGAAAAAAGCATGGCCTTCTTCTGCAAAGCGTTTACCACCGCCAAGGTGCGTTACTTTGATGTGAGTGAACGGGATGAAGGGTTTGCGTGGTTGGTGAATGGTTAAACTCAAACAGGGCTGGAAGAATAGAAACCAAGGTCAGCCAAGCTCTCGACAAGATGAACCAAAAAATGTGGCTCTGACCCCAATTACGAAAAACTGATTAATACAATGCATATGTCTTTTATCACTATGCCCGCAGCAGGGGCGAAAGGTGTTCACGCTGCAGACGCTGCCGGCGTGTGATGAGCCCTTCGATGACGGGG
>CAZKSP010000376.1:0-3057 GCA_964555385.1 uncultured Chitinophagaceae bacterium | reverse complement strand
TCAACGTCGAGCAGCTCGCCGGCCAGATAGAGCCCCGGGCAGCACCGGCTCTCCATTGTCTTGAGGTTTACCTCGGCCAGCGGCACGCCGCCGGCGGTCGCCTCAGCGACAGTGAAGCCACGGTCACCAGTCACCGCGAGTGGCGTGGCCGTCACCAGTTGCACCAAGGCTCGGCGGGCCGCACGCGGCAGGTCACCGGCTGCCGGTGCCCCGGCTTGCTCGCAGAGCTGTCGGGCCAGTCGTTCGGGCAGCCGCTCCCGCAGCGCGGCCAGCGTTCCTCGGCTAGCCTGCAGCAGCTGATCGACCGACTCAGGTGTTTCTTCAGGCAGCCAGTTGAGGCTCAGCCGGACGGCCGGGTCGTCATAACGAGCCACCAGCCAGTGGCGGCTGATGTCGAGGACCGCTGGTCCCGATAGCCCTCGATGGGTACAGAGGGTACTGCCGGTGGTTGCCGCCAGTCGCTTCCCGCTGGCGGCGGTGAGTGTGACTGCGGTCGGCAGCGTCAGCCCCGACAACTGCTTGATCCAGTGGTCGCCGGCCAAAAGTAGCGGCACGAGCGCCGGCACCACCGGTGTGGTGATGCTGTGGCCAAGTGCCTGTGCCAGCTGATAGCCAAAGCCGTCCGAGCCACTCTTGGGCAGCGACCTGCCGCCGGTGCAGAGGATTACGCGGCGGGCGGTGCAGCTGCCGGCATCGGTCGTGACCTGAAACCCACAGGGCTGATCGACAGGCATCGC
The DNA here is from genome assembly GCA_964555385.1 of uncultured Chitinophagaceae bacterium. Classification (GTDB taxonomy): domain Bacteria; phylum Planctomycetota; class Planctomycetia; order Pirellulales; family UBA1268; genus UBA1268. The sequence continues at coordinate 2,320 of CAZKSP010000376.1, read as the reverse complement.
CGTCCCATCAGTGACAGCCTGCTGACTGCGCGGCAGGACATTGATTGCCGTGACACGGGCTGGGTGGATCAGCTTTGCACCAGCTATGGTTGCCTCCCGGATGAGTGCCTCCAGTACCGTCCGGGCTGAGTCACTGACCGGAAAGAGCTTGCCGGTCTCCTCCTGCTTTAGCTCCACCCCGGCCTCGTGAAAAAACTGCACGGTCTGTTCCGCTGAAAACCGCCGCAGCACCTTGCGGATGGCTGGCGGCGTGCTACCGGCAAAGTCGTGTTCGCTGACAGCGTGGTGGGTGACATTACACCGGCCCCCACCGGCCACCAGAATTTTGGCCCCTAGCTTGCGGGCTCCATCAAAGGCAACCACGCGGCTGCCGGCGGTGGCAACTCGACCTGCCCAGACTGCTGCGAAGAGCCCCGCCGCACCCGAACCGACAACGGCAATGTCGGCGGTGTCGGGAACGAAGGGTCTGTTTTCTTTTGCTTGCTCGATCAATGGTCGCCATCCCGCGCTGACGTTTGGTTTACCGGCCACCCATTTTTGTATTTTTCCCGCAACTCTGGCGAACACCAACTCTTTCTGCATCCGTTTTCATGGCTGGCACCTCATCCCTCAGTAATACTTCACATACAGATGCCCTCCCTACCTGGTACCAACGCACCACAGCCTGCCTGACCGGTAAAGCTTTTAATCACCATGACCACCATCCTGTGTGACATCCGACTGGTCGGTCTGCTGCTGACATTGCTGCTGACAGGTACGGCGGTTGCCGAGCCGCTTGACTTCAATCGTGACATCCGGCCGATCCTGTCAGAAAACTGTTTCTATTGTCACGGCCAGGACGGCAACAAACGAGAGGCCGACCTCCGGCTGGACCAGCGGGAAACAGCCATCAAGGCCGGGGCGATCAAGCCAGACGACCCGGCCGCCAGCGAACTGCTCGCACGGATTCATGCCGACGACCCCGATGTGCTGATGCCGCCCCCCGAATCAAACCGGCGGCTGTTGGCCGAGCAGAAGGCGATGCTATCCCGCTGGATCGAAGCGGGAGCTGTCTACGAACCGCACTGGGCCTTCGTGGCCCCCGTGCGGCCCGAGCCGCCAGCAATCACCGACCCAGCCTTCACTGATTGGCCTCGCAACGCCATCGACCGATTTGTGCTGGCCAAGCTGACCGCAGCTGGCCTGCGGCCGGCTGCTCAGGCCGAACGGACCACGCTCATTCGCAGGCTGCATGCCGATCTGACCGGGCTGCCCCCAACACCGACAGAGGTCGATGCCTTTGTGGCCGATCCCAGCCCCGATGCCTATGAGCGTCTGGTCGACCGGCTGCTGGCCAGCCCTCACTACGGCGAGCGCATGGCAGCCGCCTGGCTCGACGCCGCCCGCTATGCCGACAGCAACGGCTTTCAACAGGATGGTGACACCTGGCAATGGATCTGGCGGGACTGGGTGGTGGCGGCCCTCAATGCCGACATGCCCTTCGACCAGTTTTCCATTGAGCAGCTGGCCGGTGATCTGCTTCCCGGTGCAACCGATCAGCAAAAAATTGCCACCGCCTTCAACCGCAACCATCTGCTCAATGGCGAGGGGGGCGCGATTGCCGAAGAGCAGCGATTCAACAATCTGTTTGACCGGGTCGACACCACCAGCACCACCTGGCTGGGCCTGACGCTGGCCTGTGCCCAGTGCCACGACCACAAGTACGACCCGCTGACCCAAGCCGACTACTATCGACTACTGCATGTCTTCAACCAAGTGCCCGAGAGCGGCCGGCCGGGTCGGCAGTCGGCCCGCATCCGGGTTGCCCCGCCGCTGCTAGAACTGCCCAGCGACGAGCAACGGCAGACGCTGGCGAAACTCAAAGCCGAAATGCAGCGGCTTGAGCAAGAAGCCAGGCCGGCGATCGATGCCACCTTCGCCGCCTGGAGGGCGGGCCTGTTTGCCGATGGTGAACCAGCCGACGGCAAGGACCTGCCTCGCAACCTGACGCCGCTGTTACGCAAGCCCGAGGCCGAGCGGACCGAGGCGGACAAAAAATCAATCGAAAGCCAGCTGCGGCGATTCTTTGACAGCACGGTGAAGCGGTCGGTCACCAAGGATCTGCCGGTGGTGGCTGAGTATGACGCCGCCAAGAAGGCCCATGACGACTTCAGTGGCGACCAGATTCCCCGGGTGATGGTGATGAGCGATGCCGGGCCCCGCGAGACTCGTGTCCTCGACCGGGGTGACTACCTGTCGCCACTCGGCGACCCACTGAGCTTTTCACCACCGGCCAGCCTGCCGCCGCTGCCGGAGGGCTTTCCAGCCAACCGGTTGGGTT
>CAZKSP010000375.1:0-3068 GCA_964555385.1 uncultured Chitinophagaceae bacterium | reverse complement strand
CACACCCTGGATCTGGGCATAGACCGCCTCGGTGCACCAGAAGCAGCCGCCGCCGAAGGTCGCTTTCGCCATGGCCGGCCCGTCTGCCGCCTGTGTCTGCTGTGTCATGAGTATTCCTGCCAGGATGAACGCAACCAACCAACTTGTGGCTGCCACTGAAAAACGATAGCGGCCAACGGCACAGGCAACAGTCATGGTGTTCCTCCGGTTTTGAAATTGACTTGTCGGCGAACGGGCGGATCGGAACCTACCTGAGTCTGACACGGTCCCGAAAGACCGCCGGATCAACCACATACCGCAGTGGCTTCGCTGCCCATTCTCCAGCATAGTCCACGCCGATCCGCGGCGTCCGCTCAATTTGCCGTCGCGGCACGCTTGGCCCCGCCTCCAGCCAGAGGCCGGCCGCCTGTCCGCTCTTCTGGCCGTCGTGCCGGCGATCAATGCCCAGAGCCTTGGTCAGCCGGCCGGGCCCAACCGCCAGCCCTGCCCCGCGAATCAGCACCGCCGCTGGCAGGCCCTCCCGGCCGGTAACGACATTGAGCATCCAGTGCATGCCGTAGCAGAGATAGACGTACCAGTGGCCGGCAGGGCCAAACATCGTGCGGTTCCGGGAGGTCGGGCCGGTGCGGCCGTGACAGGCAAGGTCCTGCGGGCCGAGATAAGCCTCGGTCTCGAAAATGGCATGACGCTCTACGCCGCCATCAGGCCGCTGCACCACCAGCCAGCAGCCCAGCAACTCACGGGCGACCGAATCGGCCCGACGGGCAAAGAATGCCGATGGCAGTAGTTTTCCCGCTGCAATCCCCCCCGGAGGAACCGTCGAGGCGGCCCTTCGGCCCTTTCGGGAGCGAGCGTTTTCTGTCATTTTATGGTTCCACGGAGCTTTCGTGGGTTATCGTCGACGCTTCGCCATTGAGCGGAACACGGCGATGGCCGCTGTACCCAAGCCAGCAGGAGTCTTTGATGCGAGGAACGCTCCCTTCTAGCGGCACCTTGGCTGACGCAGTCTCGCCAGCGGATGACGCCGGTGCCCCCAGTTGGATCCGCGATGCCCGTCAGATCATCAAGCAGTCAGGGACCGACTTCTTCAAGGTCTCGCCACTTCGCTATTGGACCGACTTCCTGGTGAGCCTGGTTCTGGCCTATGGATCTGCAACAGTCTACCTGCTGTCGCCGCTCGGATCGTGGCAGCAGTTGGTCGCCTTCCCGATGGCAGTCTTCTGGCTCTACCGGCTCGGCTCGCTGATCCACGAGGTCTGCCACCTCGGAGCCCACGAGATGCGGTTCTTCAAGGTGACGTGGAATCTACTCGTGGGCGTCTTCACGCTCACTCCTTCACCCTTCTTTACCCGGCATCACCGCGACCACCACAGCCAGCGAATGTACGGCACACCAGAAGACCCGGAGTACGTCGCCAACGTGCTGGAGGCGGGCAACTGGAAGAGTGCCGTCGGCTACGGGCTATTCATGCTTGCCTTTCCCGTGCTCGTCTTTTTGCGATTCCTGTTGGCGCCGCTGTCGTTTCTGCATCCGCGACTGCGACAGTTCGTGCTGGAGCGGGGCAGTTCTCTCACGCTCAACCTCCGCTACCAGCGGCAGATCACCCCCTTTGACCGAAGGGTGATTACGGTGATGGAACTGCTCTGTTTTCTGCGGGCGGCAGCGATTCCGCTTGCCATATTCGCGGGAGCGGCGCCGCTCAGCCGGATTCCCCTGCTCTACGCCCTCGGCCTGACCACGCTGGTGATGAACCAGATGCGGCAACTGGCGGACCATCACTTCGAAGGCGACGGCAGCCGTAGCAACGTGGAGGCCCACATCCTCGATTCCTGCAACTATTCAGGCAACGATCCGCTGACACTGCTCTTCTTCCCCTTCTCGATTCGCTACCACGCGTTGCATCATCTGTTTCCATCGCTGCCCTACCACAATCTTGCCGGTGCCCACTCTTATCTGACCAAGCACCTGCCAGAAGATTCCCCCTATCACGGACTTGACCAGCCCGGCTGGTGGCCGGTTGCAAAGCGAACAATCTTTGGCGGAGTACGGCCGGCCCCGGTGGCCTAGCGAAGGAAACAATGGAAGCAGGAATTGTCGGGCTGCCGAACGTCGGCAAGAGCACGCTGTTCAACGCCTTGACGATGTCGGCGGCAGCCCAGAGTGCGAACTATCCGTTCTGCACAATCGAGCCGAACGAGGGCATGGTCAGCGTGCCCGATGGGCGGCTTGACCGCATCACCACCAAAATTTCCACGCAAAAGGTGATCCCAGCTGCCCTCAAGTTGGTCGATATCGCCGGCATCGTGAAGGGGGCCAGCGAGGGGCAGGGTCTGGGGAACAAGTTCCTGTCACACATCCGCGAGGTCGATGCAATTCTCCAAGTGGTCCGCTGCTTTGATGACCCCGACGTGATTCATGTGTCTGGTCAGGTCGATCCCGTGGCCGACATGGAGACGATCGAACTGGAACTGTTGCTGGCCGATCTGCAGCATCTCGAAAATTTGCTTCCGAAGGCTGAACGCAACGCTCGCAGCCAAGACAAGGATGCGAAGGCCAAGCTTGAAGTACTCAAGAAGTGCCAGGCCCACCTCGCCGCCGAGCAGCCGATCCGGACTCTCGAACTCACTCCCGCAGAGCGGAGGTCGATCAAGGAGTTGGGTCTGCTCTCTGCCAAGCCAATTCTCTACGTCGCCAATGTCGATGAGAACGATCTGGCCGGCGCCGGACCGCTGGTTGAAAAGGTTCGGGCGGCAGCGGCTGCCGCAGGCGCCGATGTAGTCGCCGTCTGCGCCAAGCTCGAAGCCGAACTGGCTGAACTCGATGAAGCCGACCGAGCCGAAATGCTCGCCGACGTCGGCCTCACCGAACCGGCCCTCGCCGTGCTGGCTCGGGGGGCTTACAAGACACTGGGCCTGCAAAGCTTTTTCACGGCCGGGGAGAAAGAGGTCCGGGCTTGGACCGTGCCGGTCGGTGCCACCGCTCCGCAGGCGGCGGGAGTGATCCACACCGACTTCGAAAAGGGCTTCATCCGCGCCGAGATCTATTCAGTGGAAGACCTCGAAGCCCTC
>CAZKSP010000374.1:0-3071 GCA_964555385.1 uncultured Chitinophagaceae bacterium | reverse complement strand
CGGGCTGGGTTGCTGATGAAAGCCGTGGAGAGGGCGAGGTGGATCCGGGCTGGAGGCGGTGCGTCATGTGCGTTCCTGCGCGGGAAAAGAATTTGACTGAGCGATTCGCGAAGGATGATTGCCCGGCGACCCGTTGACAACCCTCCCACCGGCAGGTCGCCGCCTATTTCTGGGACAGTTGTCGTCGGGCGGCAGCGATCTGTTTTCGTTTGGCGGCATCAACCTTTGGCCACTCCAGGCCAAGCTTTCGAATCGTGCCGGCCAGCACGGCTGCCACGGCCGCCCGGCTCACCCACTTGCGATCAGCGGGAATCACATACCACGGTGCATGGTCGGTGGAGGTCGCTGCGATCATCGCTTCGTAGGCCTCCATGTAGGCGTCCCAGTGCTGTCGTTCGGCAACGTCTGACGCCGAAAACTTCCAGTGCTTGTCGGGTTCGTTGATCCGATCAAGAAACCGCTGCCGCTGCTCTTCCCGCGACAGGTGGAGGAAGAACTTCACAATCGCCGTGCCGTTGCGGGCCAGATGCCGTTCGAGGGCATTGATGTCCTCAAATCGCTGCTGCCAGGTCTGCTCAGAGGGTGTGACGCCCGGAATTCGTTGGGCCTCAAGTAGATGCGGGTGGACCCGAACGATCAGCACCTCTTCGTAATAGGAGCGATTGAAGATGCCGATGCGGCCGCGTTCGGGTAGTTGCTTCATGCAACGCCAGAGATAGGTGTGGTCGAGGTCCTCAGCAGACGGGTGCTTGAAGCTGGTCACCTCGACCCCCTGCGGATTGACACCGCTCATCACATGCTTGATGGCTCCATCCTTGCCGGCGGCATCCATCGCCTGGAAGATCACCAGCATGCTCCAGCTGTCTGCCGCATAAAGCAGTTCCTGGGTCTCGGCCAGGTCGGCCTTGCTTTGTTTGAGAATCTCCTTGGCTCGCCGCTTCCGCTTTTTTTCCGGAATGTCTTCGTCACCGGCCCAGCGGGGGTCGTGGGCCGCCAGGTCAAACGCGGTACCAGCGGGCACGCGAAAGAGATGGTCAGCCAGATCGTAGTCGAGGGGCATGCTGCCGCTCCTTTCGTCGGAGGCACATTTTTACAGTGATGCTCTGATGGTAGCCGACAGAGGTCGCGAAATGCCGCCGGTGGAGCCGTGCCGGTGTCGTTTTGACGGTCAATTCGGATACATTCGGCAGCGTCCCACCTGTCGTTTCCCAGAGATGAGAGCCCCTACGATGCCCGAACTGCCGAAGCATTATGACCATGCCGCCGCCCAGATCCGCTGCCGCGAACGCTGGGATGCGGCCCGCTTCTGGCACGCCGAAGCAGGCAGCGACCGGCCGGTCTTTTCCCTCGTCATCCCACCACCAAACGTCACCGGAGCCCTCCATCTGGGCCATGCCCTCAACAACACGCTGCAGGACATCCTCGTTCGCACCCGTCGCATGCAGGGGTTTAACACGCTGTGGATGCCCGGCACCGACCATGCCGGCATTGCCACCCAGGCGGTGGTTGAACGCCGGCTGCTGGAAGAAGAGCAGCTCTCGCGGCACGACTTGGGCCGAGAAAAGCTCGTGGACCGGATTTGGGCGTGGAAGGAGCAGTATGAGGCCCGCATCCTCGGCCAGCTCCGCGACCTGGGGGCCAGCTGTGACTGGGACCGCACCCGCTTCACCCTCGATGACCAGTGCGGCCGAGCGGTCCGCGAAACCTTTTTTCGGCTGTTCCGGCAGGGTCTGGTCCGGCGGGGTAAGCGGCTGGTCAACTGGGACACGTTCCTGCAAACCGCCGTCAGCGATGACGAGGTCTTTCACGAAGAAGTAAAGGGCCACTTCTGGCACATCAGTTATCCGGTCATCAACCCCGCAGCGGGTGAGCCCGAGCAGGTGACCGTCGCCACCACCCGGCCAGAGACGCTACTGGGAGATACCGCGGTGGCGGTCCATCCCAATCCAGCTGCTGCTCTCGCCGCCGTCGAGGCGGAGCTTCGCGACAAGCTGGCCGCTGCGACTGCAAAGGAACGACCGCAGCTCGAGCAGGAACTCAAAGGCCTTGCTGCCCGCCGCGAGACGGTGCTGCCACTGCTTGAAACGCTCGCCGCGATGGCCCGCGCCGGCCGCCTCGTGCGGCTGCCGCTGCTGGGCCGAGAGATTCCACTCGTGGCCGACGAGTGGGCCAAGCCCGAACTTGGATCGGGCTGCGTCAAGATCACACCCGCGCACGATCCAAATGACTACGAGGTTGGCAAGCGGCAGCATTTGCCGATGACAAACATCCTCAACCCCGACGGTACGCTCAATGCCGAAGCGGGCCCTTATGAGGGGCTGACCATCAAGAAGGCTCGCACGCAGGTCGTCGCCGATCTCGAGGCGGCCGGGCAGTTGCTGCAAGTCGAAGACCGGCTGATCGAGCTGGCCCACTCGGACCGGTCGAAGACGCCGATTGAGCCCTACCTTGCCGATCAGTGGTTCATCCGCATGGCTGACCTTGCCGAGCCGGCCCTCGAGGCGGTGCGGGACGGCACAATCAGCTTTCACCCGCAGCGGTACGCCAAGAGCTACCTTGACTGGCTCGGCGAGAAGCGAGACTGGCCGGTCAGCCGTCAGCTTTGGTGGGGCCATCAGATTCCCATCTGGCACGTTGCTGGTGTCGGCGAGGCTGACCTCGAGCAGGTCTTCGTGGGGCGTGACGATGTGGCCTGGACGGCTGACGCGGAAGCCGACAGCGGACAGCCGGCGGGCTGGTTTATCTGTTCGCCAGCGGAGGAGCTCGGCGTTGAGACGGTAGCTGGCCAGCCGCTGGTGCGGGATCCCGACGTGCTCGACACCTGGTTCTCTTCGGCCCTCTGGCCACACTCCACGCTCGGCTGGCCCAAGCAGACGCCTGAGTTGGAGGCCTTCTATCCAACCAGCACCCTTGTCACCAGCCGCGACATCATCACGCTCTGGGTAGCCCGAATGGTGATCATGGGGTTGTTCAATACGGGCAAGATTCCTTTCCATCAGGTTGCTATCCATCCAAAAATTCTCGACCGCTACGGCGAGACGATGAGCAAGAGCAAGGGCAACGGTGTCGAC
>CAZKSP010000373.1:0-3071 GCA_964555385.1 uncultured Chitinophagaceae bacterium | reverse complement strand
TGCCTGGACCGTGCCGGTCGGGGCCACCGCCCCGCAGGCGGCGGGAGTGATCCACACCGACTTTGAAAAGGGCTTCATCCGCGCCGAGATCTATTCAGTGGAAGACCTCGAAGCCCTCGGCAGCGAAAAAGAAATCCGGGCCGCCGGGAAGCTGCGAGTCGAGGGTAAGGAGTACGTCATGCATGACGGCGACGTCTGCCACTTTCTGTTCAACCGCTGAGACCGCGGCGAACGGCAACAACGCTCGACGAAATCGCAGCGACGCTCAGGCTGGCAAAAACAAGAAACACCGGCATGCCGCCGATGCCAGCAGCCCGCTCATGCTGTGGCAGCAGGGTCTCCAAGTCGACCGCCACCAGTCTGATCACCTCGCGAATGGCCAGCAGACCCAGCAGGCCCAGTAGCCAGCCGAAGGTCAACAGCCCGGCCAGCGAGGTGGCAAGTCTGCCTGTCTGCAGGGCAACCGACCAAACCACGCCCTGCATGAGGACCCCTCCCAGCATCAGCAGCAGCCAGAGACCGCCAAGCCTGCCAGTCACCAGCCCCTGGGTCTCAGCGGGCAGCGTCATGGCGTACATGCCAAGCGAAGCCGTGCCGCCGAGCAGCCCGGCCAGGCCCATCACCGCCAGTCGCTGCACCGGGGCCAAGCCCAGCACCCGCGAGGCCAACGCCGGCGGTCGATCGAGAGGCTCGCCGCCGAGCCGACCCTGCCAGTAAAGCTCAACAGCCAGTGTCGGAAAGGCCAGCAGGAACCAGGCCGCCAGCCGCGGCAGCAGCCCGGCGGTGGCGTACCGCAGCCCCCCTGCAGCATAGAGTGCGGCCCAGGCCTCTTCATCGAGCGACAGCAGATGGTTCTCGGTCCAGCTCCAGGCAATAAAGCCAAAGCCGGCAAAGGCCATCCAGATCACTGCGACCCGCCAGCCCCAGGCCCGCTTCATGATCCAGGACGACTTCTGGAGATAGAGCAAATAAAAGCAGACCAGCAGCACCGGCAGGATTGCCATCCAGCGATGCGAGAGCAACAGATTGGCCGTGTAGAACTCCCGCTGGTAGAGAATTTGCACAAACAGCAACGGGGCGACACCAGCTGTGATCGCCAGGCCCGTCGCAAACGGCAACCAGTCGATCAGCCGTTGCTGCCAGCCGCAGTCGGCAACTCGTTGCCGGCCAAACAGCCGGCCACAGGCCAGATAGGCCGTGCCGGCCAGCACGTAATGCATGAAGACCATGTGGACCAGCATCGTGACCACCAGCAGCACCAGGTAGAGTTGCGTCGCTGCCGGAAAGCCGAACGGAAAGGGCAGGGTCATCGCAGCCGTCCCCCAGCTGTGGCCGCGCCCGCGGTGGTGGCCAACTCATAGCCCGGGGCCGTGCCCGCCTCGTCGAGCCAGCGTGCAATCTGCCGCAGCACTGCCGGATCGTCCGACCGCTGCCAGTCGGCCGGCCGGCCCGCCTCGACCCAGCCGATTAGCTGGACCACCGCCTCAAGCTCCTCCGGGGTGCCGGCAAACGGCGGCATGAACGGCTTGGTTCGCTGCAGCTGAGCAATGTTCAGCCGCTTCTGGTCAGTCGACCAGTGGGCGGCAAGCTCGGGCACGGCGTTTACACCTTCAAGCGTGTGGCAGACCGAGCACTGGACCCGAAAGGCCTTCGCCCCAAGCTGCAACTGCGGCGTGGGATAGGCCGTGGCATCCCGCAGTGGATAGGGGTCGGCCGTGGTGCAGCCGGTGCGGCGCAGCTCTGCAACCGCGTCGGGGGTGATCGCATTCGAGTAGAGATACTGCCGCACAGTGAACGGCTTGCGGACCCCTTCCCGCACAAACTCACCGCCGGCGGTGGCCACGAAGGCGAGCGCCAGGAGCAGGGTCGAGGTGGCCCCGTTGATGAACAGCCGCTGTCGCAGAATCGCCACCACCGCATAGAGGCCGACCAGCAGCGAACAGCCGACTGCCATCGTCAGGAACATCGTCATCGGCACGCTGCCGCCGGTGGCCCAGCCCCGGCTGTCGACAGGCATGGTGGCAAAGTACCAGACGCCCAGCAGCGGCATGCCCAGCATGAAGATCAGTGGCCGAGCACAGACAGCAATCAGCTTTTCCTTTTCTTCCCGACTGAAGGCGGAGACCGCATTGATTAACACGCAGGCGGCCAGGCTGGCCGTGGCAGCCGAGGTAATCGTCCGGAAGATCAGCGAAGGCCAGAAACCCGGATTAAAAAAACCGTCCCAGACATAGCGGCTTTGCAGCCAAGCCCCCGGGGTCAGCTGCCAGGTGAGAATGCCGTTGATCCAGAACAGGCTCATCCAGGCGGCAAAGGCGTAGAGCAGCAGCAGACTCAGCCGGGTGCGGTCGGGCAGCCGGCTGCCGTAGCGATAGAAGAGATAGCCGGCGACCACCTCAAGGCAGAAAAAGCTCCACTCCGTCGCCCAGACCCAATGAAACTCACCCACCATCACACCGATGGTCTGGGGGCTGATCTGAATCGAGGTAAACCACATCGCCACACCGGTGACCGCCCCAATCACAAAACTGATCAGCACCAGCACCCGGAAATAGCCGTCGATGAACCGGCGGCCGTGGATGCACTGCCCCCGCATCTCCAGCCACTGCAGATAGGCCAGCAACATGCCGCCGCCGATCGCAAACTGGGCGATGAAGACGTGAAAGATGCCAAGGCCACCGATCACCAGCCCCTTCATCAGCGGGCCAAGGTCAACGACGGGGTAAGAAACCAACGGACTCATCGCGGTCGTTCCGTCAGGGCTGCGGACTCATGGTGTGGAAGCGGGCTGCCAGGGCCGCCACTGCAATTTTAGGAGATTGCCGCGACGGCCACGGGCTGTTTTTCAGCCGCTTCGATTTCAGCGGAAAGATGCTGCCCCTCCAGTCCGGGTGCGGCAGGCTCCTCCCAGCCCTCTTCATCATCCAGCAGGCTTTCGCGGGCCGAACTGCCGAAGAACGAATACATCACCGGCACAAGCACCAGCACGATCAGCGTGGTGGCGGCCAGGCCGAAGACCAGCGAGGTTGCCATCGGCACCAGAAACTGAGCCTGAAAACTGGTCTCTGTCA
>CAZKSP010000372.1:0-3075 GCA_964555385.1 uncultured Chitinophagaceae bacterium | reverse complement strand
GTTCCTGAGGCGGCTTGCAAACAGCTGGCCCGCAGGCCACCATTTCTCTTCCCGTCTTAAATTCACAGGAGTGCAAATATGAAAAATAACAGGTTGTCGATTTCTGGTGGTTGGATTACAGGACTTATCATCGCCGTTGGGGCAATCGGCTGGAGTGCTGGGGCGACTGTGACCGTTGCCGCCGAAGCAGGCTGGACCCACTGGTTTGCCAATGGCAGTCTCGATGGCTTCAAGATTGTCAGTGGCACCGCGAGCTACGAAGTTCAGGATGGAGTACTTGTTGGCACGACTGCTGACGGCAGCCCCAATACCTTTCTGGCGACCGCCAAACCAGTGGGTGACTTTGAACTGACCTTTGAGGTGCTCGTCGATGATGCTCTCAACTCGGGTGTCCAAGTCCGCAGTCATCTTTCGAAAGAGGGTGATCCTGCTCCGGAAGGTGCGAAGGGAAACAAGCCGCTACCAGCTGGCCGGCTCTACGGTCCCCAGTGCGAGATTGCGATCAACGGTACCGCTGGTGATTTCTGGGATGAGGCCCGCCGGTCAAACTGGTGGAGTACGCTGACCGAGACCGGTGCGATTCGCACCGACGCGGCCAAGGAAGCCTTCAAGAAGGGCGAATGGAACGCCTACCGAATCGTGGTGAAGGGCGACCACTACCGTAGCTGGGTCAACGATGTGCCGGCGGCTGACTTTCGCCAGCCCCATGATCCCGAGGGGCACATTGGGTTTCAGGTCCACGGCATCAAGAAGGGCACCGGCCCCTACACGGTTCGTTGGCGGAAGGTAATGTTTCGGTCGCTGGACTGACCGCGTTCGGGAGAGGCCTGCGGCAGCAGCATCAGGCCAACAATTCTTCGACAACCCGGGCGGCCTGGCCGTCCGTGAGGGTCGCGTTGACACCGGCCCGCGAGAACGCAAGCTCGGCATGGTCGAGCCCGAAACAGTGCAGCAGCGTGGCATGCCAGTCGTAGTGGTGCACCACGTCGGTGACAGCCCGATGGCCCCACTCGTCAGTTTCGCCGTGGACATGCCCACGGTGGAAGCCGCCGCCGGCCACCCATTGCGAGAAGCCATAGGTGTTGTGGTCGCGGCCCCACTTCTCCCGCCCGGTGTCGTTCTGGCGGACCGGGAGGCGGCCCATCTCGCCAGTCCACTGCACCACTGTGGAGTCGAGCAGGCCTCGCTGCTTGAGATCAGCCACCAGAGCCGCTGAAGGCTGGTCGACCTCGCGGCAGCGGGCCGGCAGGGCTGATATCAGCGAACCGTGGTGGTCCCACGACTGGCCGTTGTTGAGCACCTGCACGAACCGTACGCCGCGTTCGATCAGCCGCCGAGCAATCAGGCAGCGGGTGCCGTAGTCAGCGGTCTCCTTTTCGTCAATGCCGTAGAGCCTGCGGATGTGGTTCGGCTCATCCGAAATGTCGAGGGCCTCCTTGGCGGCTGTCTGCATCCTCGCGGCCAGCTCATAGCTGGCAATCCGGGCTGCAAGGTCGTGGGCTCCCGGGTGCTCGGCAAGGTGACGTTCGTTGATTGCTTCAAGCAGTTCGATCTGCCGCTGCTGTGGCCTGCCGGCAAGGTTTGGTGCCGGATCGAGGTTGAGGATTCGCGGCTCTTCCGCCCGAACCAGCGTGCCCTGATAGATCGATGGCAGCCAGCCGCACGTAAAGTGCTCTTCTTGAAACGTCGGCAGGCCTTTGGGGTGCCCAAGCACCATGTAGGCTGGCAAGTTTCGGCTTTCGCTGCCGAGCCCGTACGTCAACCAAGCTCCAACTGTTGGACGACCGGCGAGGTTGCGGCCATTGTTGAGGGCATAGAGAGCCTGGGCATGGTTGTTGACGCCGGAGTGCATCGACCGGATCAGCGTGATCTCGTCGGCAATGCCACCGAGCTGTGGCAGCAGTTCACTCAGTTCCATGCCGCAATCGCCGCGACGATGGAATGTCCAGGGGGAGCCAAATATTTTGGATGAGGCCTGCGCGACATTGTCATACTTGATCTCCCCGGGAAAGGCCTCGCCGTCGTGCTTGGCAAGCAGCGGCTTGGGATCGAAGAGATCCATCTGCGAGGGGCCACCCATCATGAACAGCGAAATCATGGCAGTGGCCCGGGCCGGCTGTGGCGGCTGCTTCGGTAGCGTGTCGAACCGCTGCGGTGCCGTCAGGTCGGGCTTGGCCGGCGCAGCGAGCAGCCCCTCCTCCTCAAGCAAGCTTGCTAGCGCGAGCGAGGCGATACCAAGGTTTCCAGCCTGCAGCAAATGACGTCGGGAGCAGAGGCCAGCAGAGGACTGTTTCATGGCTGGGGTCCGGCGAGGCATGTTGGCAGGTCAATCGATGTAGAGAAATCTGGTGGAACTCAATAGCACCTGGCAGAGGCTGGCGAAGGCTTCGGCCTGCGGGTCAGCACTCGAATCAGCAGGCTTGGCACTTTTGTCGGCTTTGCTGCCGGTCTTATCGGCTGGAGTGGCATGAAAGGCCCGTAGCGATTCGGTCTGTTCCGCCAGATAGGCCAGTCCCCTGCCGAGGTCAACCGTCTCCGGCTCGTGGGCGGTTAGCAGTATCCAGGCCGAGGTGACCTGGCGACAGAGGTCATCCGGGACTTGCTTTCGGACCGTCTCCGCGATTGCCGTCGCCTGCTCATGGACGAAGGTATCGTTGAGCATAAACAGTGACTGCGGCGCGACAGTGCTCGAGTTTCGCTGCTCGCAATTGGGCAGCATGGCTGGGGAATCAAATGTCTGCAATGCCGTGACCGGTGTCGTCCGCCGGGCGGTGAGATAGATCGACCGCCGGCAGGCCTCTTCACCCACCGGCAGCACCTTGATCACGTCGCCATTGGCGTTGAGCTCTTCCTTGCCGGCGATGATCCGACCGTAGGGGTCCTTGCCGATGCTCACCGGAGGTCCCCCGACTTTGGTGACGAGCCGACCAGCGGCCTGGAGCGTAGCGTCCCGAACCTGTTCGGCATCGAGTCGACGGATCAGCCACCGAGAAAAGAGGTGACCCTCGGGATCAACCGCTGTTGCCTCGGGATGCCGAGAGTCCTGGCGATAAGCAGTGCTGGTTACGAGCAGAC
>CAZKSP010000371.1:0-3076 GCA_964555385.1 uncultured Chitinophagaceae bacterium | reverse complement strand
TCAGCCAGGCCTCAACGAGCTGACCATGTTCTCGGCCCTGCAAGGCGTCGCAGTGGAATGCTGTGGCGAAATGCTCAGTGGCACTGGCAACGACTATGCCTGCGGCGTAAAGGGAGGCCCACCCAGGGACCGCGACTGCATTGCTGGCGAGCTCTATATTCTCGACCTCGGCCCTGCCTATCGCGGCTATTTCGCCGACAATGCCAGAACACTGGCAGTGAACGACCGGCCGACTGACGACCAGCTGGCTGCCTGGCAGCACGTCTGTGAGGCACTCAGGCTGGTCGAGCGACGGGCGTGCTCCGGGGTCAGCTGCCGTGAACTCTACGCAGAGGTGGCGGCCTGGCTTGCCGAGGCCCCGGTCGGCAGCTGGTTCAGCCACCTCGGACATGGAATCGGTCTCTATGTCCATGAAACGCCTCATCTCAACCCCAACTGGGATGACACGCTCGAGGCTGGCGATGTGATCGCCGTTGAGCCGGCAATCTATGCCCCAGAGCTCCGCTGCGGGATACGGATCGAGAACGACTATCTCGTCACCGAATCAGGGCTTGAACTGCTCAGTCCCTTCCCCCTGGAACTGAGCGGCGTCTGAGCCGCCCCGCAGCCAGCCCGGTTTTCGGCAACGCTCGCCTCGGGGTACATTGGTCGGCGGTTACAGCTCGTGGCTAGTCCGTCCGCCCCCGCAAGGAACTCCAATGCAGACCACCGCCAATTCCAGCTCCCGTTGGCACGCTCTCGCAACTGATGTGCTCGCCGGGAGGCCGATCACCCGGGATGAGGCAGGGGCGGTACTGGCCTCTCCAGACACTGAGTTGCTCGACCTGCTGGCCGCCAGCTACCGGGTGCGGCACCACTTTTTTGGCAACACCGTACAGCTTTTCTTTCTGATGAACGCCAAAAGTGGCCTCTGCCCAGAGGACTGCGGCTACTGTTCGCAGTCGAAAGTCTCAGAGGCTGAAATTCCGCGCTACAACCTGCTCTCCGCACCGAAACTGCTCGAGGCGGCCCGACTGGCAGCCGAGCGGCAGTCGAAGACCTTCTGTATTGTCATCTCGGCCCGTGGGCCATCGGAACGTGAGATCGACTTTGTCTGCTCTGTTGTGCCGCAGATCAAGCAGCAGTACGGCCTCAATGTCTGTGCCTGCCTGGGCCTGCTCTCACCAGAACAGGCTAGCCGACTGGCTGCTGCCGGGGTCGACAAGGTCAATCACAACCTCAACACGGGCGAGAGCTACTACGGCGAGGTCTGCAGCACTCATACCTATGCCGACCGGGTCGCAACACTGGCGGCCTGCCGGTCAGCCGGCCTTCAGCTGTGTAGCGGCGGCATCATGGGGATGGGCGAGACGCCTGACGATCTGGTCGACATGGCATTTGCCCTTCAGGAACTGGAGGTCGAATCGATTCCGCTGAACTTTCTCAATGCCATCGACGGTACACCACTGGAACAGACCAATCAGCTGACACCTCGCGACTGCCTGCGGGGCCTGGCGATGATGCGTTTGGTCAATCCTGCGGCCGAAATCCGCATCGCCGGCGGGCGTGAAATCCACCTCGGCAGCCTCCAACCGCTTGGGCTCTATCCCGCCAACTCAATTTTTGTCGGTGACTACCTGACAACTGAGGGCCAGCTGCCAGAAGCCGATTACAAAATGATCGAAGAGTTGGGCTTTACGATCACGCAGGGCACTGAAGCCGCCGAGCCGCTGCCGGAACTGGAAGGCAGCACCGGCTGATTCGACTATTCACCACCGAGCGACATCAGCAGTTCAGCCATTTCGCCCGCAGCGTGGGTGAGATTCTGCCGGCGGGCCTCTTCAATGCCCTCGCGGAGCGCTCGACGAGCATCTTCAGGTTGGCCATATTTCACCAGATGCTGGGCGGCCATCTGATAGGCCGGCACGTAAGGTGGCTCACCCCGGGCCAACTCCTGCAACAGATCGATCGCTGCCTCCCATTCGCCGTCTGCTTCCATCTGGAGCGCCAGGCTATACCGCAGGAAGACGTCGTCCGGTTCATCCCGCAGCATCGCCTCCAGCTTCTGACGACGAGTGACAACCATTGGATTTGCCTCCTGGGCAACTCTTGAGGGAACTCTTCTTCGAATTAAGTGGACGAGCAGCGTCGGAAACTGAGCACAGCCCAGAAAGTGTAGTGAAGTTTCCGTCGAGTGAGTGACAGCCAGGATGGCCGCAGCAAACGTCCCGCAAGATGCCTGGGCAATGTCCCGTCGCTTTGGAAACGACCCAAGAAATCCCAAGCACACCCAGCGGATTACCCGGCAGCGACGGGAGGCATGCCGTGGGATTTCTCCCAAGCGTCGATGGCATCGGTGTGCTGTAGGGCCAAGGCGATATTATCGAGTCCTTCGAGCAGGCAACGTTGCCGAAAGGGTTCAACTTCAAAGGAGCGAGAGAAGCCGTCGGTGTCCTGCAGGCTGCAACTCGTCAGATCAATTTGCAGGCGGTACTGGCCCGAATCCCCAGCGGCCGCAAGGGCTGCGCGGCGGAAGAGCTCGGCAACGTCCTCCTCAGCAAGTCGGATTGGCAGGATGCCATTCGAGAAACAGTTGGAATAGAAGATGTCTGCAAAGGTCGGGGCAATCACTGCCCGAAAGCCGTAGTCCGCCAACGCCCATGGAGCATGTTCCCGGCTTGAGCCACAGCCAAAATTCCGTCTTGCCAGCAGAATCGTCGCCCCGGCGGCAGCAGGCTGATTCAATTCGAATTGCGGGTCGGGCGAACCGTCGGCCAGAAATCGCCAGTCGTAAAATAGGAACTGGCCGAAGCCAGTGCGTTCGATCCGCTTGAGAAACTGCTTAGGGATGATCTGATCGGTATCGACATTCGCCCGATCGAGGGCTGCGACTACTCCGTCGTGTGAAGTGAAGGCCTGCATGATGCTTTCTATTTGAAAGAAGTACCCGAAAGTCGGCAGCCAAGCTTCTGCCGGGTAAAAGAATGATTACCGGTACTGCCAGTCCCGGATATCAACGAAGTGACCACTGACCGCCGCAGCCGCGGCCATGGCGGGCGACACAAGGTGGGTGCGACCTCCCTTTCCCTGCCGCCCC
>CAZKSP010000370.1:0-3088 GCA_964555385.1 uncultured Chitinophagaceae bacterium | reverse complement strand
GTCCTTCGGCAGGAAATTCGACTGTGATCGGACTTGCTGTGTCGTCATCGACAGCAGTTCGCTGCCAGGAACCACCGGCATCCTGTGTGGTCCAGAGTTCAACTCGGAATGGCCCTTCGAGATCGGCAGGAATGGCGAAGTCGTACTGCCAGCGGAACTGGCGGGACTGCAGGAGGTGTAGAGGCCGGCCACGGTATTCAGCAGCATCCGAAGCGGTCGGATGACCGGTTCCCGCCGAGAGCACCTCGGCGAGTGATGGCTGGCCCACACGAATAATCGGCTGTTCGGTTGGGGGCAGCGTTCCGCTGGTGGTCGCGAATGCGGTGTCCTCTCTCAGTTGGCTACCGGCCTTTGAGTTGAGGGCGGGTGGGCGTCCATCTGACCACGGCTTGCCGGCGTCGGCTCGCCAGGCCACATCGGTCAACTCACGCGAGTTCATCCGGCGATCGGCATCAGCATTCTGCCCACGGCTGACTACTGGAGACGTTGCCGCGTTTGGAACCATGACTGAGGTCATCGTTCGGCCGCTGGTATCACGGGGGGAATCGGGGTCGTTGGGTAGAATTGGGGCTCGAATCTCGCGGGCCAGATCTGCTTGGGTGACACCGGGATCCGAGGGCAGCAGCGAGAACTGCTGGCTGGTGCTGTGCCCCCCTGCGTCGGTCACTTCTATCCGTACTGCCAAGCCGTTGACATCTTGTCCTGCCCACCAGATCTCCTCACCGATGAGGTGAGCCGGTGATTGGCGAGCAAGAACCGGCTCAGCGGCAATTGCTTTCCATTCGCCGCCCGCGAGACGGTACGCGAAATTGATCGCATTCATCGCTATCGAGTCATCCGCCGCAGCGTAGCGACAGATGATTTCACCATCTGTGCCCTTCCAGACGCGGCCTGCCAGCCGGGGGGCTGCCGCATCGACAAGAACGCGAAGATCAGGCCCCTCTCCTCCGCGGGCCCGATTCTCTCCATCGATAGCCCTGATCCGAAACCAGTATTCACCATCGGTGTCGGCGCGGTAGGCGATTGAGCTATCGGTCGGAGTCGCTTGGCCGGCGACTGACCAGGTGAGACCGAAGTCTCGGGAAGCATGGAGCTCAACCCGCGCTGCGGCGGCGTCGGGGGTGGTTGGCTTTGGCAGTCGGAACGGAATTGCGAAGACCCGCTGGCTGGTCCTGACCAATTCAGGCAGGCCGGGTGGTTCGGCCGCGGACGGGACAGCGATTCCCAGTAGCCCCCCAAATGCCATGAGCCAGCAGGAGAAACGGAGATTTCTAAAGCGAGCCATCGATTCTTCCGGGTGGGCGTCCAGGGACCTCTTCGCTGGTATCGACCGTTTGTTTCCGAAAATCGCGTTTTTTCGATAAAATGCGGATAACCGGAATGGTGTCCAGTCGGGATGGTGATGCGGCGGACTGGCTGATAGCGTCTTTGTCTCCCATCTTGGCTTTCTGGGCTGGTCAGGAAGTGGAGGCAAACGCAGCTTCGGTGGGCATTTGGGCTGCATCGCCTTTTGGTGTTCAGCGAATCACCGCGGAGGGAGTTGCCGTCGTGGTATCGTTTCTTGTGAGTTCGTTGCTGCTGATTGCCCTCGTTGCCGGTGGGATCGCCGTGATCGTCGCGACCCGCGAAAAGCTCCGCGGTGTTGGTACCGATCGTGGCGATTGCGACGAAACGTGGGAGCAGACGCTGGCCGAATATAAAAATCTCCGGGATCGGGGTGTGCTGAACGAGGACGAATACCGAAGAATAAAAACATTCGTCGACCCTTCGACACGGACACCCGTGACGAATGGAGATGAGCCGCCCGCCATTTCTGCGGAGCGGACGACAACAGAGGACTGGAGGAACTGAATCGATGCCATCCGGAAAAGACGCCAGTGGGATCGGACGCCGGGGAGCAGGCGGGACGACCAAGAAGAATGCCTTCTGCTCGTTCTGCCGTAAGAGTTACCGGGACGTCGGCCCGCTCGTCGAAGGGCCTGGGGATGTCTACATCTGCGGCGAATGCATCGAACTTTGTCAATCGATTCTCGATCAAGAGAAACGACGGCGTGGAAGCAGTAAGCAGCTCTTCACGTCGATTCCCTCACCGCGGGAGATTGTTGGTCATCTTGATCAGTATGTGATTGGCCAGCATCATGCCAAGCGGGTGCTCTCCGTCGCGGTCCACAGCCATTACAAGCGACTGATGCTTGCAGCTGAAGGCAGTGACGTCGACGTTGAGAAGTCGAACATCCTGCTGATCGGGCCAACCGGATGTGGCAAGACGCTGTTGGCAAAGACCCTTGCCAAGATCCTCGACGTTCCCTTCGCCATCGGTGACGCAACTACGCTGACTGAGGCCGGCTATGTCGGTGAGGATGTTGAAAACCTGCTGCTGAAGCTGCTTAGTGCGGCTGATTTCGACATCGAAGCGGCTCAGCGGGGTGTGCTTTACATCGACGAGATCGACAAGATTGGCAAGACCAGCCAGAACGTCTCGATCACCCGTGATGTGTCGGGTGAGGGAGTGCAGCAAGCACTCTTAAAGATGCTGGAGGGAACAGTGGCTAATGTGCCACCCCAGGGTGGCCGTAAGCACCCTGAGCAGCAGTACATCCAAATCGATACGTCCAACATTCTCTTCATTTGTGGCGGCACCTTTGTCGGTATGGACAAGATCATCGCCCGCCGGCTCGGAAAGCGGACAATCGGTTTTGGCCAGCCGAGTGGCTTTAATGGCGATGCCGATCTGGCCGAGCTGCTGCCGCAGATTGACTCAGATGACATTCTCGAGTTCGGCCTGATTCCTGAATTAGTCGGCCGGTTGCCGGTGATATCGTCGTTGCAGCCACTGAACGACGAGGCGCTTGTGCGAGTGTTGCTGGAGCCCCGCAATGCTCTGGTGAAGCAGTATCAGAAGCTCTTCGAGATGGAGAACTGCAAGCTCGAGTTTACTGACGACGCCCTGCTGGCAATCGCCCGGCGGGCTCTCAAGAAAGAGACCGGTGCCCGCGGGCTTCGGTCGATCATGGAAGATGTGATGCTCGATGTGATGTTCGATCTGCCCGAGCATGCTGGGAGCAGCTACCTGGTTGAGGCGGCTCAC
>CAZKSP010000369.1:0-3092 GCA_964555385.1 uncultured Chitinophagaceae bacterium | reverse complement strand
CAGTGACTCCTACGCCGCGGCCACGCCGGGCGATCCGCCGGTCTGGACAACCTATCGAGAAATACTGTCGGCGGCAGGGAGCAGTTGTCGGCTTGACCCGATCGTGAAGTGGGACTTTTATGAGGCGGTGGGCTCACCCGACCATATCCTGACAATCCAGACCGCTGACACCCAGCCGTGGGCAAACCTGCTGTTGTCGGTTGGCTGCCGGACGTTTGGCTGATGACCAGCAAGACAGGGGCAGCCACTGTCCAGTCGCTTTCGCTGCTGGCTAGCAAATTTTTTTAATCACCTTCGGTACCGGCTGCTGGCCAGTCGAACCCTGGGGCACCGTGAGGACCGTTGCCATGCAGACACGTACACTTGGGGCTACCGGACTTGATCTGCCGATTCTTTCCTTCGGCGCATCGTCACTGGGCCAGGAGTTTCGTCGGGTCACAGTGGATGAGGCGTTGACCAGCGTGCGGGTGGCCCTCGAAGCTGGCCTGCGGCTGATCGATACCAGCCCGTTTTATGGCCGCGGCATGAGTGAGGTGCTGCTGGGTCTTGCCCTGCGGGACGTGCCTCGCGATGACTACCTGCTGTGCACAAAGCTGGGGCGTTACGACCTGGCCCACTTTGACTTCTCGGCCAAGCGAGTGGCGGAGAGCGTCGACGTGTCGCTGCACCGGCTCGGAACCGATCACCTCGATATTGTGCTCTGCCATGACATCGAGTTTGTGCCGATGCAGCAGATTGTCGATGAGACGCTACCGGCCTTGCGGGCCGCCCAGCAGGCGGGCAAGGTGCGGTTTATCGGCTTCAGTGGCTATCCGCAGAAGATTTTTCGGTTCATCTGTGAGCAGACCGACGTCGACTGCGTGCTGAACTACAACCAATACACGTTGCAGAACACTCAATTTGCTGACGAGACAATTCCTTTCCTGCAGGCCAAAGGCATCGGAGTGATGCACGCCGGTCCGTTCAGCGCCCGCCTGTTGACCGACGCCCCGCTGCCGGCTTGGCTAAAAGAGCCGGAGGAAGTCAAAATGGCGGCCCGGCAGGCGGCGGCAGTCTGCCGCGAGCGGGGTAGTTCGATCGCCAAGCTCGCCCTGCAGTTCGCCGTGGCCAACCCAGCGATCGCAACGACGATTGCCGGCAGTGCGAACCCTGACAACATCCGCAATTGGGCACAATGGATAGCCGAGCCGCTTGATGAGGATCTGCTGGCAGTGGTGCAGGCGATCTTCGCTCCGGTGAAAAATATCGGCCATGCCGAGGGACTGCCGGAGAACAACTAGGAGTCCGAGGAAGCAGGTACCTACAGTCGTAGAAGGAGGGATTCGCCGCCTAGGGGCACCGTCAGAGAAGCCCACTGCTCCCAACGCCGCTCCTACTTGACGAGGTCAGCCGCGGTCCGCGCGAGGCCACTCGTCATCTGGGCTCCATACAGATAAAGACGTCTTCTCACCATCCCCTCCCCGCGAAAGAGCCAGCCTAAGAAACCGGAAACCCCGAATGAACATCGACGCCCATCAACACTTCTGGCTCTATTCGCAGGCGGAGTATCCGTGGATCGGACCAGGTATGGAGCGACTGGCTTCCGACTATCTGCCGGCTGATCTCGCGGCACTGGCCCGGCCGCTCGGAATCGACGGCTCGATCGCCGTGCAGGCACGCCAGTCGCTGGCCGAGAGCCTTTGGCTGCTTGAGCTTGCAGCGGCTAACCCTTTCATCCGGGGCGTCGTCGGCTGGGTCGATCTGCGAAGTCCGACGGTTGCAAATGACCTGGCCCCACTGATCACCGATTCAAACTTCGTCGGCGTTCGGCATGTCGTGCAGGACGAGCCCGATCCGCGGTTCCTGCTGGGCGAGGATTTCATTCGCGGTTTGCGGACGCTTCATCAGTTCGGCCTGCCCTATGACCTCCTTGTCTTCCCGCACCAGCTCCCCGCCGCCGTTGAACTGGCCGGCCTGCTACCGGAGCAACCGTTCGTACTCGACCATCTGGGGAAGCCACTGATCAAAGCAGGGGAAATCGCCAGCTGGAAGCAGGACATTCAGGCTCTCGCCCGGCACCAGAACGTCTGCTGCAAGTTGTCGGGCCTCGTCACCGAGGCAGACTGGAAGGCCTGGAAGCCCGATGACTTTGGCAGGTATCTCGATGGAGCGATTGAAGCCTTCGGGCCCGATCGGCTGATGCTTGGAAGCGACTGGCCGGTTTGCCTGCTGGCGGCAGAATATGCTGATGTGGTCGGGATCGTTGAGAATCGGATCAGCAAGCTCTCCACGGCTGAGCAGACCGCAATTCGCGGGGGAACAGCCGTGCGTTTCTATGGGTTAGCGTGATCGGCACCGTGAGGTGTGTGATCTCCACGAAGGCGCGACGGACACGAAGAAAGTAAGAGTTCTCGTCAGCTCTGACACAACACCGGTTTTTTACAGAAGGCGGAAGCCGAAGCGATCGGACGGCCAGCATAAACTATTCGAGTTTCAACCGAGGCTGAGTGATGAAGGCATTGCAACTTGTCGAACCGAAACATTGGGAGCTGATCGATGTGGCCGAGCCTCCCTCGCCCGGGCCGGGTGAGGCGGTTGTCCGCGTTGAGGCGGTAGGCATCTGTGGCACCGACTATGGCGGCTATCTTGGAAAGATGCCGTTTTTCAGCTACCCGCGGATTCCCGGCCACGAACTCGGGGTCGAAGTAGTAGCCGTCGGCGCTGAGGTGGAAAACGTCCTTCCCGGTGATCGCTGCTGCGTTGAGCCCTACATCAACTGCCAGCAGTGTCATGCCTGCCGAATTGGAAAGACCAACTGCTGTGAACATCACCAGACTCTGGGCGTGCACTGCGACGGTGGCCTGCAGCCGATGTTCACGGTGCCGGCCCGCAAGCTGCATCGCTCACCCAACCTGACCGCTGAGCAGAATGCCCTCGTGGAGACACTCGCCATCGGCTGCCATGCAGTCGACCGAGCTGCCGTCGCCGCCGGTGAAAACGTACTAGTGATTGGCGCCGGACCGATCGGGCTTTCCGCGCTCGAGTTCGTGCGGCTGGCTGGTGGGCGGCCGATTGTCATGGATATGGTGCCAACGCGTCTTGAGTTTGTCCGC
>CAZKSP010000368.1:0-3103 GCA_964555385.1 uncultured Chitinophagaceae bacterium | reverse complement strand
GTCTGGCAGTTCGCAGCCACAGCGGACGAGGTTTTGATCAGCAGCCGAAACTCTTCATCAATCTGAACTTCGTCACGCCAGCGATAGATGCTGCGGATGGGGCCATCGACCTGCACACAGGCAGCCAGACCCTCGGTGACAAGTTGTCGCCCGCAGGCCTCAGCCGCTTCAGCGGTACCGAAGGTTGAAAGAATCAGCACCACCTGTGGCGACCGGGCTGTCCGTTCAGTTGCCATACGACAGGCCCCGTTACGCGGCTTCACTGCGACGGGCTGTCAATGGGCCCGCGGCCACGCTGCGATCGGGTCGCCAGACAACGGCCGGGCTGCCGGCGGCGAGGTCGAGCATTTCCAAGTGGTCGCCACGGTCGGTCTCAACAACCATAAGTGCCCGTGGCTGGCGTGGCGAGAGCGGGCGACACGTGGGATTCACCAGTGATACGCCAACTGTCTCGCCGGGTACCAGCCCATTGGCTGGCGTGATGGGCGGCAGCCCCAGGCAGCGGCAGGCCAATGGGCTCCACGCAGCGGTAGCGACAGCTTCATCAAGGTGCCCGAGGATCAGACCGGCTGTTGGTGGTGCGGTCATGTTGGCCTGCCGATGGCTGGCTGCTGGGCCACAGAGGTCAGCAAGCAGGCCGCTGGCCCGACCGGGCTCATCAGGCGTGTCCAGCACTGCGGCCAGCCGACCAATGAAGTCGAAGTCGGCGGCCACGTCGACCTGTTCACAGACCGCCTCTTGTTGCCAGGCAGCCACGCATTGCTTCCATTGGTCTGCCAGCCGGTCGGCAAGGTTGATACTGCCGGCTGCGACGCGGGGCAAAAGCTGGTGCCAGAAGGTATCGGCGAGGTCGAGCGGGTGGCTGTCGGCGAGCAGCCGCAGTGGGCTGGCCGCTGCCTGCAGCCACGGTTCCACTGTGATTGCAAAGCGAGCGACCAGGCCGACTGCCAACGACTGCACCAGGGACGGCGGCTCACCCGGCTGGCCGCTACCAGTTCCTTGCAGCGGGTCAAACCGCTGGCCATGCTCGACCTGCCAGCGGTCGCCCGACCACCGGTCAGCCCAGTGGAGGCCGGTTGGCCAGTCCCGCGTTGGCACCAGCGAGCCGTCACGGTCTCCGGTCAGCAGCGTGACACTGACCGGTACGCTGACCGGCAGCCGCAGGTGGGGCCGCCCCTGCCGCGTAGCGGCTGGCACCATCAGGCCTCCTGTCAGCAGTTGCCGAGCAAGCCGAATCATCCCTGCAGCCCGGCGATTGGCTGCAGCGGTCACCTGGCGACGGATGCTGGCGGCGGCAGTCGAACGGTGCCAAGGCCGTTGAGCCCCCTCGGCCCAGTGGCGGCTGCCGAGCAGATCGAAGGTGTCTCCGGCGAACACCATGTCGATCCGCTCAACCGGCTCGTAGCGGCCATCGCTGCGAAACCCTGCCCGCAGCGCAGCCCGCTGCAGGCTGCCCCAGGCCCGCGGCAGCAAGCCCCGCAGTGGCCGTCGCCACAGCGAGCCGTCATCAATCGCCCAGTTGGCCGTCACGACCAGCATGCCGAACACTCCACAACGTTCCCCCATGGAACGCTCTGGGCAAATTCGGCAAAAGAAAGCGACGGAGGTTAGCGGCCATAAAAATGGTGAGACTGTGCCGGCTGTATGTCTTGCAACGTGTCCCTTCGACAGCCGCCTTGAAGATATTCATTCGACTACTGCCATGGTGCCGTTGGCTCGGCCGGCGAGTGCACGGTGGACGGCTGGATCAATGTCAAAGCTAAGAGTTTCAATCCTGCCATCGCCAAATGCCATGTTGAAGCCGCCGGCATGAGCGCTGCCGTAGGCGTTGTTGTGAAACTCGCCGGCAGTGTCGGGCCGCGGCAGTTCGCCTGCCCAGCGGATGTTGCTACTTGAGTAGCCCGAATAGAGCACGCCGGCATCACCAGGATCGTTGCCAGTTTCATAGTGGTCGGCGGCGACGTACTTCTCTCCAAGGAGATAGACATTGCCCAATCCATCGAGGACGCTGGCGGAGGCAATGCGGCCCATCCGGGTAATGATGCCATCCTGCAGATCGGGGATACCTGCATCGGGCAGGGACATCCGCTGCGTTCTGGTTGCCTTTCGCCAAGCATCACCATCGGCAACCGTGGCTGGTGTGTAGACGCTGTTGTCGATCGGGTTGGTGCAGGATGGCTGATCGGGGCAGCCACCGATGCGATCGAGATGATGATTCATATGCCCAGCATTGCCATGATTATCAGTGAAGGCATCCCATGAGATCACGATCTCAGTGCACTTACTTGGATCATTTCCAGGAACGTGTCCAATCAACACCTTTTTTTCACTATCAATGTGACCATACTTCTCGATTTCCTCCACTGAGAAGCAGACACCGTATGACCCACCATTTGCTGCATAGTCGGTGCGGGTGGCCCGCAAGAGTGTTACCTGCAGATTAACTGCAGTGCGAAAGTAGGTTGACCCACCACCGCCACTGCCATTCCCGCTGCCTATTTCCATGCTGGCAAACATGAAGGGAGACCGATGGCTACTGGTGGTATTGAACGCAACCGTGCCGCTCGTACTGCTTTCCAGTGCCGCCATATCGATGGGGAGGGGCCGCACATGCCGTCGCGACGGGCAGTTGAACAGTGGCACGTTGGCAATGGCCAGCGTCTGATAGGCCGCTTCGGCAGTGTTGGCAGTGACACCTTCCACCGATTCGTGGAGCGGCAGTTCATCGACATAGGGAAGCACGTTATAGGTCCAGCCACCGGGCTGGCGGCCGTCCGCTGATCGTCCGGCCACGCCCAGCCAGAGCGGGCTCCATCCGCCCGTAATCAGGTAGCCGGTCTTGGACTCGTGCTGCAGGATGCCCAGGCTCATCTGCCGCAGGTGATTGTTGCAGGCGGTCCGACGAGACGACTCACGAACCGCTTGGATGGCCGGTAGCAGGATTGCCAGAAGTATCGCAACAATGGCAATTGCCACGATGAGTTCGATAAGCGAGTAGCCGCCGGATGCCTGTTGGCTGCGAGGGGGGCGTTCGACGAAGGATCGTCGAGTGGGAAGAACGACTCGTCGTTCGCCGGAATGAGGGTGCCGTTGCATGGCAACA
>CAZKSP010000367.1:0-3107 GCA_964555385.1 uncultured Chitinophagaceae bacterium | reverse complement strand
TCATCCGCGTCTTTGACTGGATGAGCAGACGAAAACGCAACACCTCACCCCGGTCGATTGAGGCAGTGACCCTGCGGCTTGGAGACCGTTTCTTCTGGTGGCTTGAACCGGAGTCGCCACCACCAACGACGATGATCCTACCCAGCGATTGGCCTGCCGGGACTGCGATCAGACCGTTCACGCTTTCTGGAAAAGTGACAAACGGAAACCGCGTCACTGTTCGCTGCGGTGCCAAACGAGTGCGAATTTGGCTCACCCCGGAACTGGTTGACTTCAAACAACCAGTCACAGTCACGCTTGGAGGCCGCCAGTTGCATCGCGGCGAACTTTCGCCTGACCTTGACGTAATGCTGGAAGATCTTCGAACCCGCTCCGACTACCAACATCCGTTTTGGGCGGTAATCGACTCGGCAGAAACTGGCACGCGCTAGTTAGCCTGCGGCTCCTGCGGGCGGCTGGCAACTTCTTCATTCGACTGCTTGCTGCTGCTCAAGCCTTCTCGAGGGAGGGCGATTCCGCCAATGAGCCAGCCGTCCTGAAGCGTCTGCATCTTAAAGCCTGCAGTGCCGAAGTAATGACGAATCTGCTCAAAGTCAGGCAACGTGCTGCCATCGATTTTTTGGTCGCGGACGGTGCCGGACTTCCCATCACCAAGCAGGTTGTTAAGGATTTGCCCCATGACACTTTTTGACTTCGGCATCGAGCCCCGCTTGAGCATTTCGTACGTTGGGCGAATTGATTCATCCGACCGGCCAAAGCCTTGCAGGGCGATTTTGCCAGGGAAGAGCTCTTTCAACTCCCGAACAACCAGCGTGTAGTCCGGCCGCGATGCCAACGAGTCACCACTTTCAACGGCAGTCAACACCCGCTCCAGAATATCCCGATGGGATGCGATCAGCAGATGGCCGTGCGACACCGTCACCGCTGAGTGTGGCAGGAGCTTTTCCTCCTTTTCACGAAGTCGCCGGCGCCGATCATTACGGTCATCGTCGTCATCGGCATGGGCAATACCACCGCCCGGCGTCTCGATCTCAAGCTTCGGTATCTCCATCGAGCGATCGATCAGCTCCCAGATGACCACACCGTGGGCCTCAATCCGACGCATATCCGGATCGGTCGCCATGCTCTTTGAAACTGTTTCAGCGACCTTTTCAGGATCGGTCGCCTCAATCGCGATCACCAGACGCTCACTATCGAGGCCGATCGGCTCAACATAGTCACCCAACATGGCAACCCGTGTTCCGAGACCAGCAATGAGGTCAGTCTCGACATCGATCTGAGGGCCATCGGGATCCTCTTTGAGCGAAGCAATTACGTCGTCGAACACACCCTCTTCGCCAACGATGTCATCCACCAGGGTCTCGGCTGAATGAAAGGCTGTTTTGAGATCCCACTGGAGCGCCGACCAGCTTGATGCGTCTGCTGGCACCCAAGCAGGCGGCTCAATCGCATCGGTGTCGGGGAAACGCAGCATTCGGGCCGCAAGGTCGTAGCGGTCGGGCGAGGCGGGGTCGCGACCGGGCAGGGGGGGAGCATAGACAATCGTCTGATGCCGCATGTCACGGGGCCCATCGTCGAAGATAACTGTCCCGCCTATCGATTTGACCGCATCAAACCCCTGGCGGCCGAGAATCTCGACATAGTCAGGCCCCTTGCGACGGTCCTGCGGCGGATAGGCAGCTTTGTACGAAGCAGCAAATGTGAACGGATCAACATACCACCGCAATGTCGCCGCCTGCTCCGGCAGACCTTCGAGCGAGCGGTCGGCAACGCTCTGGAACTCCGGTTTCGAGGCGAGCGAATCCTCTCGACCGGTCTCAAGCACGGTCAACACGTGATGGACCTGCACTGGGTCGTCCCCGACAACAAGCGCCGCCCCTTGGTGCACGACAGCCACCAGGCGGTCGGCAGGGGGTGTTTCAGTTTCCTCATCATCCGCCCGCGGCTCTTCTGGTGGCAGCCGGTAGACCTTGATGACCTCCTGGTAGTCGGCGAGTCGCTGTGCCTGCTGTTCGAGCAGACGGACATCGATCTGATCAAGTAGCGCACGAGTCTCTGCCTCGTGGCCCGTCGTGTCGACAAGTAAAACCGTTGCCAAGCGATCAGGCTCTGGCACGATCGCTGCAAGGGCAATCTCACCGCCAGGCACCTCACCCAAATCCTCAAGCGTTAATCCCAACTTGCCCAGCCGCTGCTTGCCGGCCTTGGAAAGCTGCTCACGAAAGCTTTTGACGAAAGCCTCCATGCTGGGATCTTGCAGCAGTTTGCCGTACTGGGTTTGGTCAAAGCTTTCCTGAAATGCAGCGGGATCGGCAATGCTCAACCAGGCCGTAGTCGTGGCGGGAAAGACCGTCTGGCTTGGTTTGAAAGCCGGTTCGGCCACTGCCGAACTCCCGGTCAAAACAGCCACCATCAAGGCGGGACACATCAGCCACCGGCTACGAGTGGTCAGGGCCCATTGGGTCGCACGAGGGCTCGTCATTCCGTCCACAGATGCACTCCTTCGGATTCCATGAACCAGTGGCCAATTCGCACGTTTTTTGCCAATGCATCGAACGTGAACCACCGGTGCGGCTGTCGGTCGCTGTCGAGAAAGGCTCCCGCTCAACCGTTTGACCGCAATTCCTAACGGCGGGGAGTGTCTCAGGCTTCCCCATTTTTCTCAACATCAACTTTCACGTGATTCACGCCATTTCTCGCTTGGGTGAATCCCCTCAGGCAGACGCCTGCCAGAGCCAGACCGAAAAGACCACAAGGCTCAACCCGATGGCAAGTGCCGTATCGCCCCCGCAACCGCTTAAATGGGCTGCCACACAGCCGCCACTGACCAGCGCAGCCCCGGCAGCAAGACCAGCCACCACGAGGAGAGCCGGCAGAGACGCCGAACTTCCGACGGCTACCACCGCCACGACGAGGGGGGGCCAGAGCATCAGGCAGCCAGTTCCGAGAAACACGAATGCGGAATGCAGGCCGGGGGAGGGAAGCGTCAGCAACTTTCGCCCCCGAGGCCCGATGCCACTGACGGTCCTGACGAGCGAACGCCAGCCGCGAGAGACCTCATGCCCGTCGAGCAGTGTGGCTGCCGGAATCGCCAAGGCCCCGAAGAT
>CAZKSP010000366.1:0-3110 GCA_964555385.1 uncultured Chitinophagaceae bacterium | reverse complement strand
TGCCCATTGGCCGCATTGTCTTAGTGATGGATCGGGATGCTTGGGCCAGGCAGTTGTCATTGAAAATGATAACGGGATACCCCAATGATTGAGCCCATCGGCAAGCCCGCTCCAGGCCGTCGCAATGACCGGCAACCCTGTGGCAGCAGCCTCTCTCTCCGGCAACCCAAACCCCTCGCCTCGCGAGGCAAAAACAGCCGCATCAACGCGGCCATACAATCTGACCATCTCCTCGCTGTCGAGGTCGGAGGCCAAAATTTCGATGTTTGGCGGAAGAGGACCAGGATCCAGACTTTGATTACGGGTTTTCACAATGAGGCGATAGTTTGGATCCGCACCAAACGCTCGACAAAAAGCACGGATTGCGACGTCCCATCCCTTCCTCAGCCCTGAGGTGGCAAGCGTAAGAAACGTAAACGGCCCTCCACGATCTGGCCGTTCAACAAATGAATACTCTTCTCGAATTCCGAGTGGCACAACGGCAAGCGATGTAGTCACCCCAGCAGCGCGGAAAACATCAACTAGCCACGGCGACGGCAGCAGCACCCGATCGCATTGATTCAGTCGTACCGCCCAGCCCGTGGGCAACTCGTTACTTTCAAACATCGTGACGGCAAGCTGGCAGCCTGACAGAGGTTTCTCTCCAAAAAAACTTTCATAGCGGCTTGGCCAACCCAGCAAAATATTTGCATCTGGTGGCTGATAAGGCTTTGAAAGCAGCTGCTGAATGATCCGCGGGCAACGGTCGACTTCTGTCCGTCTTCCGGCGAGAAGCTGGATGTCCCACTCTGAACGCCCAGCAAAGGCACCAACAAGAACACCCGCAATTTGCCCATAGCTATCGAGCGGGTCCCAGTTGTCGCAGCCGATGGTGATCCGCTTCATGGTGCATTCACCGAGGGCTCTGGCCTCGGGACAAGCCAAATCGTTTCTGTTTCATCAATATCGGGATACGGCCCGGAAAGGATCGGGTTTGTGTACCCAGGAAGGGCACGAACCTCGAACACCTCAGTTACTCCCGAGGAGAAAAACAGCGTTTCCACGATCTTTCCAGTCGTGCAGTCCACAACCGCGACTCCACACTCCAGCCGATCGTGAAACTCACCAATCGGTAAGCCTCCAAAAATATTCGTCTCACGAATCTTTGAGAGGCCAACAAATGCGTGCCCTCTGAAAAAATCAAGCCCTCGCGTATAGCCCGGAAGTGCAGAGACAATTTGCGGTTGCCCTCCGTTACGGTTCGCCAACTCCAGTCGCCCATACCCTGAATTCAGAAAGAACAGCTGGTCCTTATAAAGCCGCGGCGAATGCGGCATCGACAGCCCCCGCACGAGAACCCGCCCTGTGCCCACTTCCAGCAGACAACCTCCGTCCTTTTTTTTATCTCTCCATCCACTCTCTTCATCTGTTTCAGCGAGAACAGTCACATAGCGTGGTGCCGTCTCATCACTGGCAAGGCCATTCATATGACACCGGTCTCCACTGGCAATTTCTGAGATGAATGGCGGCCGCCATCTCGGCACAAAACTCGAATCTTTTTCGATTGTGCTCAGGCAATTGAACAGCGTGTTCACCATCCAGAGTTTCCCGCCACACCACGCCAGGTCATGACCGAGTGTCGGGCCCGTAAAATGTGCGTCACGGGCTAAAAAGCAGATGTCGTGAGTTCCCTCGGGCTGAACACACTCAGCGAGTTCCGGGGGAGCTGCTGGCAGGTTCCAGATCTGTCGCTTGGTCCCAATCATCAAGCCAGTAGGGGTTCGGGCAAGCCCCATCGCCTGCTCAAAGTGATGAAACCGGATGGCTAGCTTCCCTGCATGGACTCCAACGGTGAAGACTTTTCCAGCTTGGTAGGTAGAAACCACCAGAGCAGCCCCAAGGTTATCGAGCAAGGCCGGCAAGCCCCGCGAGTGCTCATAGTGAATGGGGGTTTCCTGCCGCCCCTCAGCCGTTTCGTTCTTCATTCCCTCGCCTTTACTGACTGAACAGTTTCACCAAGCCGTCCGCTTCACTACCAGTGCTGAAAAAACCAGAAAAAACCGCAGACTTTCTCCCTGTTATCGGACCTTCCTTGCAGTAAGGGTTTATGGGGGCTCCCCTCACTTGACACCCCCTCGATGGTGCGTGTCTATTTCTTTGCTTGGGATCACAAGGTTAGAGGGTTTCGAATGCCTGGCAAACCTTTTAATTGAGGGGAGCCTGGACCAAATCGACACCCCTTTCCACCTCAACCTACCGCAAGACCAACACAAAACGTGGCTTCCCTAGGAATCACAGCTTCAGCGGGCACGCGAAACGCGGGTTCTTCGTTTTCTGGAAAACAGAATGATGATCAAAATTCCTCGTCCACAACGCTGCATCAGTTTTATCAGGCACCTCTGGAACCATCGTCGCAGGGCTAGCCGGCCATCCGCAGGATCTCGCTTTGGAATGCCAGTCGAACAACTGGAGCCAAGGCTCGCTCTCGCCGCCCAGGCTGGTGAGCCATTTCTGCTCAAGGACATCAATGCGGTTGAAGCCTCATCAGAACCGGGAAATTTCATCACGATTGGTGAGGTTGCCTACTTCACCGCCGATGACAATGTTTCCGGAAACGAACTCTGGCGGACAGATGGCACGGCCGCCGGCACAATGCTTGTTGCCGACATTGCTCCGGGCACCGCCAGTTCCAGACCTTCTGCCATAACTGCTGTCGGGAATAAACTTTACTTCTATGCACAGGTTGGAGGCAGCTGGGACCTCTGGGTTTCAGACGGCACCGCCGCTGGGACACTCCAGCTAACCACGCAACAGATGGCTTATCTGCCATACGGGGCTGGAATTGCCGCCCTCGGCAACTTGGTGATTTTCTCAGGCTTCAGCCAAACGCAGGGGTACGAACTGTGGAAGAGCTACGGCACACCAGGGACGACAGGTCTCCTGAAAGATATTGCTGTCGGCGACAATATTTACGGTTCCGGCAGTTCCCAGCCACACGAATTCACCCGCTACGGAGATGAGATTTTCTTTTCCGCCGGTGACCCGATCCACGGAGAGGAGCTTTGGAAGACCGACGGCACTGCAGCCGGTACGGTGATGGTAAAGGACATTAACAACTCGTCGCCGGGAAG
>CAZKSP010000365.1:0-3110 GCA_964555385.1 uncultured Chitinophagaceae bacterium | reverse complement strand
ACACCACCAGTCAGTTTGGGCGGGTCCAAAACCTCTTGTGTGAGCAGATCGAGTTCGCTCCGTGCACCGAACACAACAGGATTTCGTCGTACCAGCCACATCTGGAGCGACTTGAGAGCACGCATTTGATGGCCACCTGCAGTGGCATGGAGCTGACTGGCAAAGTGTTGCGAGTCAATCACCAGAACGCTTTTCCGCTCATCGAACGCCGTTATCAGCAGGATGGCGGAGGGCCAACCGTGAACAACGACAGCCCAATCGCCCAGATCGAGCGGCTAGCTCTTTGGGACGATGGCAGCGAAAAGCTCCTTCAGATGAACCACCCGAATCTGCCGCAGATTCTCGGTGACCGAGACCTTGATGGAAAACTTGATGCTGGCTTTGAAAAAATGTTCGGCTTTGTCGACGTGATTGAGGTGCATCCACCGGCGGCAATCTTTAGCAAGCCGGCCACGGTTGAGGCGGCACGAAAAGACCTCAATGGAATTTTTAACTGGCTACAGATGCTCAATCTTGGCTATCGGTTGGTGGGAGTGGTCAATACCGACGCCCACTACACCTTTCATGGATCCGGCTGGCTCAGGAATTACATCAAGAGCAGCACGGATAATCCCGCAGAGATCGACACCCTCGAGATGGTGCGGGCCTCACAGCAGGGGCATCTCGTGATGACGAATGGGCCATTCCTTGAGGTCGAAGCCTCAGCCGCCGGTGAACGGGCAGGTCCGGGAGATGATTTGCAGGCTGCGGATGGTGGGGTCAGTCTCCGGGTGCGAGTGCAGTGCCCCAACTGGTTTGATATCGATCGTGTGCAACTGTTTGTCAACGGGCGACCTGCCGAGGAGTTCAACTTTACTCGTCGGTCCCACGGGGAACTGTTCTCTCCTGATACGGTTCAATTCGATCACCGCTTTCAGGTTTCGCTTGAAAGCGATGCCCATCTGGTCGTTGCTGCCATTGGTGAGGAATCGTCACTTGGAGTGGTGATGGGCCCGGACCATGCCGCTGATAAGCCGGTGGCGGTGGCCAATCCCATCTTTGTCGATTTCGATGGCAACGGGTTTGAGGCCAACGGCGATCTGCTTGACCTGCCGATTCCACATCAGCAGCAGAGAAGCCCTCATCGCCATTCACATCCGCATCGCTAATACAGCCCCTCCCAAGCCCATTGAATGTGTTCGCTTTGAAAGAGTAGGTATGGACAAGACTCCTCGGCGTCTGTTTCGTCAACTGAGCCATTTGTCGAAAGGGGTAAAAGTTGTTCTCTGGGTGCTGCTGATTGGCTCCGGGGGAGTTGCCGCGGAACGTCCGAATGTTTTGGTCATCTTCACGGATGACCAACCGTATAAGACTGTTGGCTGTTACCCGGAAGCACCGGACTGGGTGATGACGCCAAATATTGATCGGCTTGCTGAGACGGGAGTTCGATTCGAGCGGGCCTACCTTGGTAGCTGGTGCATGCCCTCACGGGCCAGTTTGCTGACCGGCAGGTTACAGCACGGAATCGAGTCGATGCGGATGGAAGGAACCTATCCAGGCAGTGCTTATGATCCGGAGCGGTGTCCCTTCTTCCCGGCCGAGTTCCGTCGGCAGGGCTATCACACGGCACATATTGGGAAGTGGCATACCGGCGTTGACGGTGGTTTCGGCCGTGACTGGGATCATCAGGTGATCTGGAACCGGCCGAAATATCCTGAGAATGCTGGAGCCTATTTCACCGGGCAGATTCTAGAGATTGATGGTCAGCAACAGCCTGACCGGATGAACGGATATTCGACTGACTTTTACACCGATCGAGCAGTCGGGTTCATTGAGGGCGCAGACCGTCCAGCCAATAAGCCCTGGTTCCTCTGGCTTTGCTATGGTGCGGTCCACGGACCAACCACGCCCGCTGATAGACATCAGGGACAATACGATGGGAATCCGCCGGAGATTCCGGCAGACATTTTTGGGCCGCGTCCGGGCAAACCGGCCTACCTCGCGGGTATTCAGGCCTGGGAGCCCGGCCCGGACAAGATGCCGCAACGGATTCCGAAGAAACGCTTGCCAACAAGTTTTGATGCCAACACGCCCGGGCAGACGTTGGCCGATTGGGTCGAGCAGGTAAACGAGTGTGCGTTGGCGATTGACGACGGCGTGGGCCGCTTATTGGCTGCCCTCAGGCAGACCGGTCAATTGGCTGACACGCTGGTCATCTTCACAAGTGACCAGGGATTTGCCCTGGGGGAACACGGCTGCAGCATCAAACTCTGTCCATACGATGCAAACATCGCCTCACCACTGATTGTCAGCCAGCCCGGAACCCTTCCCGCTGGGGCCGTGGTTCGGCGTTCGGTCAATGGGCCAGACATCACTGCGACACTTTGTGATCACGCCGGTGTTGAGGTGCCTTGGAAAATTCATGGCAGGAGTTTCCGAGACCTTCTCATCGATCCGGCAACACCTGCCGGGTACGGTCCGCCGATGCTGTTGACCAGCACTGGCAGGGCCTATGGGTCGGCCACCGCCAATGTGCCAGACGCGGAGCATATTTATGATCATGCCGGCGTGCCGTGGTGGGTGATGCTACGAGCTGGGAAGTTCAAGTACATCCGCTGTCTCGTTGAGGGGGAGACTGAAGAGGTGTATGACCTCGAAACTGATCCGGATGAATTGCACAATCTTGTCTGCAATACAAACGGTAGCGGGCCGAGAATTGCTCCGGCGTTGCTTGAACGACTTCGACGAGCTGCGGTGGAGGAACTGAAGCGAACAGATGCTCCATTCGTCAGCCGACTCCCTGCCGTCAAGGGGATGAAAGGGCAGTGACCGAAAGGTCTTTTACGGCGAGGCTCCCAAAGCTGAAGCCAATGCTGAGGTTCTGCTTGGGGCGTTTGAATGAAGGGTGTTCAGCCTGGAGCACTTTATTGCCCGATTTGATGATTGCTGTCTCACCCCGAAGTTGAATCTCGATCGGGAGCCATTCGTTCTCAGAGGGAATGGCTTCGGGTGATTTCCCAACACTGATGGACTTCTTTTGGCTACTCGGCGGGAAAGCCCGCACAGTGAGGCCGCTCTTGGCCCAGACTGCCCGAAAGATATGGCCATCTGCACCGTTGGCCGTGAAGACC
>CAZKSP010000364.1:0-3112 GCA_964555385.1 uncultured Chitinophagaceae bacterium | reverse complement strand
CGGGGAGGACGTCAATCTTCGCCGGCCTCCTTTACCGGCATCATCTTGGTGAGCCGGCCGGCTGGCAGCATTTCCCGGAGCGCTTGGGTCACCTCGGCTTTGTCGTCGTTCTCGAGCCGCAGCCTATACACTTCCCCGCGCAAACCCAAAGCAGAGCAACCCGCAGGTCAGATACCGACGAAACTCTTCTTCAAGATGCGGCCTGATTGGCCGGTCGCACTGGTCGTGTTCAGCAAGCCAGCTCTCCAGGTGCGGGGCGATAGCTTGCGAAACACCCGGCAACCAAAAAGGGAGCCGAAGCAAACTAATGGGACCGGATTTCTGCCGGTCAGCTAGCGAGCACGACTTGAGCGACCATCTGCACTTGGCGGTCGCCATTTGCCCCAGCCTTCCCGCAGAATGTCATCAAGCGTTGACCCTTTTTTCAAAGGCTCAAGGTCCGCAATCGCCGACGAAAAGCCCGTCTTAAACCCAAGCACTCGTTGGCTTTCACGAGCGCTTTGTGCAATGCTCGGAAATCCTTCCCCAGACTCACCCAAGAGTGACCGGACAACACGCTGTGGTATCTGCCACCAATGTTCATCCGTAAGCGATTGCTGGGCTGTCTTGATATCTTTTTGGAACTCACCTCCAAGATAGGCCGAGGCCTTCTTTGATGAGTCTGACCGCCTCCGAATGAATGAAATGAATTTGCCTTGCGAAGCGTCATACTTTCTCGAAACTTCGCTCATCAGGCCTGCAAGCTGATCGAGACTCTCCCTGATTCGCCCAACATACGCTGGCCCAAGTGGCCTGATGAGATTCTCCACCAGCATGCGATCACTACCCTCAGCAGACTGCACAATTGCTAAAGCCCTGGGGGCAAATACGTTACGATCCGCCAGCCATTTCGCAAAGTCTCGCAGTTTCTCTCGAGAGGGGCGGTAATGACCGCTGTCATTGGCAAGAAGCTCTACCTTTCCACTTACAATACGGATCATGCCAGCGCAGCGCACAGAATCGCCTGCCACGAATGTGCTGTGATGAAACCTTTGGGGCTCATGTTTTCCAGCAAGAAACGTCCCGCATTGGGTCCAGACAAAGGCCGCTGAGCCGGCGAGATCATCGCCCTTGCCGGGCATGCCCGTTGTATCGAAAGCATGAAGCCCCTTGCTGTTTCTTTCGAGTGGAAAGACCATGACTCGTCCTTCGGAGCTTGGCAGCAGCCAGTGAATACCGTCTACCGCTGGAATCTGACCACGCCCCGAGGCACCTCTGCCGTAGTTGTTACTTCGTCCATAGGGAGAATATTGAACAGACGACAGTGACTCTGGATCAAACTCGTATGGCTGTGTGCCGAAAGCCTGCTTATCCCGATTGACACAGATCGGATGGGTTTCTAACCAGACAAAGAATGGCTTTCGGCCTCTAGCGTCTATCTCGGCAGCGGTCATTCCTGGCACCGGTATCGCACATTCAAATTCCTCGTTGAAGACGATAACCCCGAGCCACTCACCGAACGCATACATCATTGGTGAATTAAAATTAGCTAAATTAAACTTATGCGCGTCATTGAGATGCAGCTCGAATGGTCGGTGAAATGGATCGAGCCCCTCCATTCGACATCCCGATTGGAGATGAGCAAAGGGACCAACGGATGAGGGCGGCGCTTTTAAAAAGTTGACGAGATCGACAGGATCCAAAACCCCACGACCTTCCCCCGCATAGAACTCTCGAATCGTTTTGAGATAATTTGCCTTGAGAAGGGCCTGCTGATAAAGCCTGACAACAGTTGAATAAAAACCAAGCGACGCATTTCTCCGCGTGCGTGCTGACAAACCCATCAGTCCTTGGCACTGGGAGGCCACCGAACGCAATGCAGCCTCACGCGCTGAAAAGTTACTCAGCCGGTCCTTGATAATGCCATGATACTGCCGCAGCATGGCTTCTATTCGTCGAACAGTTGTTAGATCAGTCGCCCTGCCTGCACCGGCACCCGTCGAAGCCTTCCATTCCGCTGCTGATAAGACGTCACGCCAGGGTTGTTTCATTGATGAGCCTCCCACAAACTACAATCGAACGCCAAAGACCCATGAACGAATGTGATGGCTGGGAATACCCCTTTGAACACACCATTACCTTTTTTCAGAGTAAGGCTGGGCTCAACCATCTGCAACCCCCATCTAGAAGTAGAATGTTTGGAAGCACGGGGCGTAGTCCCGCCGCTGCGCATTTACAATGCTTCTGAGGTCGGCAAACCGCGGATCACCGCCACCCCGCAGCTACACTTTGCCCACCAGTTTTCGGTGGCCCTGGCATCGTCGGCACCAATCCTCTCGACCCAAAGCAACTATCGAATGAGATTCCGCACAGCCTTGTTCCTCATCACCACCGGCGTCCCTGCGATCGTCACTGCCGCACAACAAACCCTGCTCAGTTTCGAGAAGCCGGCAGTCGGGGCTGGCTCGCAGGTCGTCAATGCCATCGTGATGGGCGGCAGGTCATTGCTGAGGGACTTGAAGGGCGGATCGCTCAAACGTGTTTGGCTGACGCTGCTCTTGCATCACCCGGACGATCCTTCAACCGTTCCGTGAAGAGCTACCAGGCAGACCAGACCGACAGCGCCGACTGCGTTCGTTTGGCGTATTATACAAATACCCACGATCGCATATGCACTCGGCGGGCCGTGGTGGTGACCGATGTGTGTTCGGGCAAACAATCTCCTGCAACCGATCTTGCCCCAAAACATGCTGAAGAAAAGCTTTATTTACTCCCTTTCAACAGGCAGGCCCGGAAGTGTTTTCCACCGGCAGTTAACGGTGATGAATGTCAATCATGGGCAGATCATCCGGTGATGGTTGCTAAAACTCTCGATCACCATGGGACTGCACTAGTTCACCCCAGTCGGCCGGCGGCCCCCGCGCTGGTGAAACGTGTAGGGCCAGGAGCATTGGAGTAGTCTAGGCCAGGGATCAATGGCCACCCGTCATCCGGGAAATTGTGTGCGGAAGCACCATTGCCCGGGCTGTTCTTCGAAATGCGATGTTCTTCAGTGTTTCCAGACCCACATTCCGCATTCGTCGCTCCACCTGGGCAGCAAGCTTGAGGCAAAGCATGTGGTCCTGCAACATCC
>CAZKSP010000363.1:0-3121 GCA_964555385.1 uncultured Chitinophagaceae bacterium | reverse complement strand
TACGTTGCCAGCGAGCTTGGTGACTGAGCCCCGCGAACGTTTAGGTGAGGGTCCGGGATCAGTCCGCCCAGCAACTGGGTTCCTGTTGACCGAGATGTGCAGGGTAAGGCGAAGGGAGTGCGGCAGACGCTATGCGGTGGTTCTGGATTGATCGGTTCAATGAGTTTGTCCGGGGCAAGCAAGCCACGGCAGTAAAAAACGTCTCGCTTGCCGAAGAGCATCTGCACGACCACTTTCCTGGTGCTGCCCTGATGCCCAACTCGCTGGTGGTGGAGGGCATGGCCCAGACGGCCGGCCTGCTGGTGGCCGAGGCGCTTGAGTTCAACCGCCGGGTGGTGCTTGCCAAGGTCGCGAAGGCTGAGTTTCACTACGACGCGGTGCCGGGCGATACCCTGCAATTTCGGGCGATCATTTTGGACCTGAAGCCGACTGGCTCGTTGGCAAAAGTCAGCAGCATGGTGGTTGATCCTGCGGGAAATGAACAGTTGCAGGGTGAGGCAGAGCTGTTTTTTGCCCACCTCGAACCTGGAGAGGGCGTGCCCAAGTTGTTCGAGCCGGATGAACTGCTGAAGTGGCTCGACCACATGCACATCTACGATATCGGCCGGGATGAGGCGGGGAATCCGCTGGCGAGGCCCGACTGGTAGGCTTCCAGCCTCAAGATCGGTATCGTGATGTCGGCGGTTCCGCTCGCTGCGGTGTCGCCCTGCCTCATGAAAAAGGAGCCGCAATGGTGGCCGGTCGTCGTCGGGTCGTGATTACGGGAATGGGCTGTGTGACGCCATTGGGTGTCACCGTTGAAGAACTCTGGTCCAATCTCAAGGCGGGGCGTTCAGGGGTCGGCCCCACCACCGTCTTTGATGCCTCCAAATTTCCCACCCGGATCGCAGCCGAGGTCAAGAACTGGTCGGTGACCGACGAGGGGCAGCCTGAAGATCGCTGGCAGTTCTGTGGACGGCACACCAAATTTGCTGCGGGTGCCGCCCTGCAGGCGATGCGACATGCCGGCCTTGAGCAGGGGCTTGCCACCGCTCCCGATCGGCTTGGCATCTATCTTGGCAGCGGGGAAGGCCAGCAGGACTTCGAGTCTTTTACCCGCATGATGATGGCATCGATCGAAGGCGATTCACTCAACGTCGCGACTTTCACCCGCCTCGGTCTGGACATGCTTCATCCGCTTACCGAGGTTGAGCAGGAGCCGAACATGCCAGCCGGTCATCTGGCGGCTTTGTTCGACGCCCAGGGGCCAAATCTCAACTGCCTGACAGCCTGTGCCGCTTCAAGCCAAGCAATCGGTGAGGCAACGGAACTTGTGCGACGGGGGGATGCCGATGTCATGCTTTCTGGCGGCACTCACAGCATGATTCATCCTTTCGGCGTGACTGGGTTCAATCTGCTCACAGCCCTCTCTACCCGCAACGACGAACCGGCCCGGGCCAGCCGGCCGTTCGACAACGACCGTGATGGCTTCGTGCTCGGAGAGGGGGCGGCTATGGTTGTGCTCGAGGAACTTGAGCATGCCCGGGCCCGGGGGGCGACAATCTATGGCGAACTGCTCGGCTACGGCTCGACTGCCGATGCCTTCCGAATCACGGACACCCATCCCGAAGGTCGCGGGGCCACCAGTTGCATCAAGATGGCGTTGGACGATGCCAGCCTCGGCCGCGATGACATCGACTACATCAACGCCCACGGTACCAGCACCAGCGTCAATGATCGGGTTGAGTCATTGGCCATTAAAAAGGTATTCGACGAGCGGGCCTACAAGATTCCGGTCTCCAGCACGAAGAGCATGATGGGACACCTGATTGCGGCGGCGGGGGCGACGGAGGTGATCGTATCGCTACTGGCAATTCGAGACGGCGTGCTGCCGCCAACGATCAATTATGAAACCCCTGATCCAGACTGCGACCTCGACTACATTCCCAATGCCGCCCGCGAGGCCAAATGCCGCCGGGTGCTGTCAAACAGCTTTGGCTTCGGCGGTCAGAATATCTCGCTGATCCTCGGCCAGTTCACCGACGCCTGACCCATTCTGGTGTTGGCGCCGGCGAGGGGGGCGGTGAAGGTCTCGTCGCCGGGCGAGGATACGCCCAACACTCCTCGAGCATTCACAGCCCCCTCGCCTCATCCCGCGTGAGGCGTGCGGATAACCTCCGGGCAGCTGAAGCTTCTTCGCGAATCCTCAGCACGAGCTTGATTGGTGCGGCTTCGCGGTAGCCGGCAAAAAAATGCTTCGAAGCCTGAAGCGCAAGCTGAGGGAAATCGCGTTTTTGAACCGGAAACCGCATTTCCTCGGCTCGCGTTTCGGGCTTTTCGTAAAGCCAGCCGACGCAAAACCGGCAAGGTTTTCTCAACCGGCCGAACCGCTTTGACCGATACACAGTTCTGGTGGCTTTCATTATGGCTGCTGCTGGTGGCATCCGGTGTGCCGCCGATGACCGGCTCAATGGCCGAACCCGCCGAAGGATACCCAGAATCCCATGAGACACCTTTCCACCTGCCTGCTCGCCGTTGCGGTGTTGGGAACGGCCAGCGGCTGCTCAATCATCGACCGGCTCTTCCTGCTCAACGCTGACGGCCCCTACTCGCACCGTCACCACGGCGGTTGCCCTGCGGGCTGTGAAGACGGCTGCGACCAATGCTTCGAAGCCCCCTGCAATGACTGCCAGAGTGGTGTCTGTCCAACCGGCTGCCAGGATGGTCGTTGCCGGCTTGGTCAGTGTCGCCATGCCGACTGCAATGACTGCGCTGACGGACGCTGCCGCCAGCGTCATGTTGGCCGCTACGGTGGACTTGCCAAACACCACCTGACGCCCGAAGAAGAGTGCGAACTGAGCGGATCTGATTACGGCGCGACGTGTCCGCCAGGGCCTCCGAGTGGCTCGGTCGCCTATCCGTACTACACGACCCGCGGCCCACGGGACTTTCTTGCCAAGTGCCCGCCGTCAATTGGTCCGTGAGGGAAAGAAACGGCTGAGCGTCTGTTGACCCGGCGCTCTTGTCAGCAGCGAGACGATAACGATCGCCGCGGTTGATGCTACGATCATCGCCGCGACAGGCATTAGTTGCCAGGTTCCATCAGCATCAAGCGCAGTCGGTACCGGGATGTTGACCGTGA
>CAZKSP010000362.1:0-3128 GCA_964555385.1 uncultured Chitinophagaceae bacterium | reverse complement strand
AGAGGTCATGAAAATATTCCT
Organism: uncultured Chitinophagaceae bacterium; assembly: GCA_964555385.1. Lineage (GTDB taxonomy): Bacteria > Planctomycetota > Planctomycetia > Pirellulales > UBA1268 > UBA1268. The sequence goes on along the minus strand of CAZKSP010000362.1, from coordinate 3,107 downwards.
TTCGTGCGTGTGGTCGTGCTGCCCGGTCAGTCGACCTCGACCCTGTTGGCGTTTGCCAGCCCCGTGACCAACCGCTCAGGCAGCGGCGTTGTCGCGGTCAGCAGGCTGCCAACCACACTGCCGCGGTGACAGGAATCTCCACCGCACTGGGCATTGGAACAGATGCCATCGGCAGGCCGGCCTGCATGGCGATGGGCTAGAAATAGTGCGGCGGGGAAGGCATCAGGAATGTAGCAGGCTGAAGAGAGGATGCCGCCGATGACGATGCGATCGGGAGCAGCCTCCCACTTCTTGAGCTTGGCGGCTGAAATCCAGGCCGGCGCCTCGTCGAGGATTGTTTCCCTCAGGTCGGCCCCGCGGCTGACGGCCGCGAGAATCCGCACCACCACGTCTGCAGCGGCCAGCACGTCGGCATCCTTGTGGGTGAGGGCGACATGGGTCTGGACAACCTCTCGCAGGTCTGGATGCCGTGGGCCGAGTGCGGCGATGAGGGCCGGCACCTGCACCAGCCCACCAATGTGAATGTCGCGGACACCGCAGTTGATCGGCTTGCGACCGGAGGCATAGTTGGTGAAGAAGTGTCGGTGGTACTCCTCGGCATAGGTGTCGCGGTGCCGGCCCGGGGTGAGCATGAACTCGATGTAGGTATCGAGCCAACGTTCGGCGTCATAGTGCCCGGCCCGCCGAACCTGCTCAAAGAGTTCGACTGCCAGTTGGGCGTTGAGGGTGTTCTCACCGGCGGCGAGGAACTGGTGATAGTGAACCCCCCGCCGACCCCAGTACTGGGCCTGCTCGCGAAGAATATCACCCCGCTCGTTGAGCGGCCGGTACTCCGACCGCCAGAGGATGCTGTCGGGGTGCTGCGGCCTCGGGGCGTGGTAGCGGTCGATCAGGCCAAAGTCGCGTTCGATCGCCGACTGGTTGTAGTACCAGTGGACGGGCATGGCGACGGCATCGGCGGCGAGGGCCCCGAGGAACAACTGCCGGCCGAACGCCTGGGGCGAAAGATCGGCTGCGGCAGAAGCTTCCGGTTCGGGCGTGGTTGACTCAACACGGTTCATCGCAACACCTTTTCGAAGAACGTGGTCACCCGCGGATTATCGCAGTTCTCAAAGACTTCGGCGGCGGTGCCGTGGGCCAGCACCCCGCCCTCACCGATGAAGGCCACCTCATCGGCTACCTGCCGGGCAAAGTGCATGGCATGGGTCACCAGTACAAAGTCAGTCCCCGTCTCTTTGAGAGCTTCGATCATGTCGAGTACTTCAGCAGTCATTTCGGGATCGAGGGCAGAGGTCGGCTCGTCGAGGAAGAGCCTGGTCGGCTGCACCACCAGGGCCCGCAGGATGGCGATGCGTTGATTCTGTCCACCGGAAAGCTGGGCTGGCCGCTTGTCGGCATGGTCGGCCAGCTGAAACCGTTCCAGTGGCTCGGCAACCCGGTCCTCAGCCTCTGCTCGACTGAGTCCGTGCACATGGACCAGCGGCAAGATCAGATTCTCACGAGCCGACAGGTGCGGGAACAGATTGTACGCCTGAAAGACTGTCCCGACCGTACGCCGGTAGGCCAGGAGTCCTGCCTCGTCTCGCGGCAGGGGCGAGCCATCAAAACTCAGCTGGCCAGCAGTCGGCACATCGAGGCCAGCCAGAATTCGTAGCAGAGTCGATTTGCCTCCCCCCGACGGCCCTACCAGCACCAGCGAGCCGATGTTGCCAGTAGTCAGCGACAGGTCATCGAGCACCGTGGTCGTGCCGAATCGCTGGGTCAGATTGTTAATGACGAGGTTCATAGGGGTGCTGGCTGTTACCGCTCATACCGAAAGCCGGCTTCCAGCCACCGCGATGCGGCCGACAGTGGTAACGTCAGCAGCAGATACCCGATGGCAAGCGGCAGATAGCTTTCAAGGGTCGAGTAGGTGAAGGAGTTGACCTCCTGGGCGTTGAGGGTCAGCTCTGAAATGGCGATCACCGACAGCAGTGACGAGTCTTTGATCAGGGAGACCAGTTGGCCGGCCACTGCTGGCAGCACCAGTCGCACTGCCTGCGGCAGCACGACCAGCCGGAAGGACTGCCAGCGGGAGAGACCAATAGCCCGGGCGGAGTCGCGCTGAGTCTTCGGGATAGTATCTAAGCCTCCGCGAAATATTTCTGCCATGTAGGCACCGCTGAAGGCAGCTAACACAAGGGTGCCGACGACGAATCGGTTTTCGAGGCCGACTGCATTGGCGACGACGTAAAAGCCCAGCAGCAGTTGCACCAGCAGCGGAGTGCCCCGGATCAGCTCGACGTAGATCCGTCCGGTGGCCTCGACCAGCGGGCTGCGGGCGGCCAGTAGCAGGGCGACGACCAGTCCGATTAGCACGCTGAGGACGAGGGCGGCCAGGCTCAGGCCGAGGGTGACTAGCCAGCCCTGGACAAACTTCTGCCGATATTCCCAGACCCCCGCCCAGTTCCAATCGCCGGGCACCTGCATGCAGGCAAGGGCAAGCAGGCCGACGAAGGCAGCAGCAACGATTGTGTGGGCGAGCGACCGAGGCATGCCCACAGCATAGGGGTGTTGTCGCTGCCGCGTCACCACTGTGACCCATCTGCCTGGCGGCAGGATGCCGCCAATGAGCAGCAGCGGAACGTCACAAACCTCGGCTTTGTGTCGTTCCTCTGAAGGGAAGTCGGGCAGGAAGCCCGAGCTTTCCGTGAAGCGAGCCCGCCGGTCGGGGGAGCCCGCGTCCACTCGCTAGACGTTCACGTCGGCCATCCTTGGCCGCCGTTCACTGCCCGTTCGCGGCGCTTCGCCCTCCGGGCTGCGCTTGCTTCCGGAGCTCGCTCGTGGGCACGGGCACCCCCGACCTCATCGAATGTTGTGAGAACGAGGAAGCCGGGAGCGAAAGTGACCGGACCGGCAGAAAGTTAGACGACGCTGCACCTTCAGCTAACAATGACTACCAACCGGCGGCAGGATGCCGCCAATGAGCAGCAGCGAAACGACACAAACCTCGGCTTTGTGTCGTTTCGCCCCAGGAAAGTCGGGCAGGAAGCCCGAGCTTTCCGTGAAGCTAGATGCCGCCAATGAGCAGCAGCGAAACGACACAAACCTCGGCTTTGTGTCGTTTC
>CAZKSP010000361.1:568-3129 GCA_964555385.1 uncultured Chitinophagaceae bacterium | reverse complement strand
GCCCAGCCCCCGCCGATGAGGTCGCTGTAGACGGAGAAGTTGACCTGGGAATCCGAGGTCGCGGTGATCTTCGCATCGGCAGTTGCACTGATCTCCGTGCCGGCGTTGAGGGTCACGGTCGCTTCGGCATCCAGCAGGCCCACTCCAAAGAATGGCCTCCACTGGGAGACGAGCTGGAGGATACGCTCGAAGGATTTGCCTAAAAAGTCACCAAGCCGCTTCAGCCATGAGCTGTCGCTTCCAAGCGTCTCTTCGGTCGTGTCGAAGACAAGAGAGCCGTCGTGGTTGTTGGCATCAGCGGTGATGCTGACGTTTCGGCCGCGGAGCGTCGCGTCTGTGATGGTGACGGCGGCCTTGGTCTCAGCGGTGGAGAACGCGCCGTAGACGAGTTCATGATTGAACGCCCGGAGTTCGATGTCACCACCGAGGCCGGCCACGCCATCGATTGAGAAGCGGGCCACCTTGGCCTCCTTGCCTCCCACCACGACACCGTTGAGATCGAGCTTGTTGAAATCGACAAGCTCCAACCCAAACAGGCTCCACGATTCCTTGTAAACCTGGTCGCTCCCAAGGTCCTGTAACTCGACCCACACGCTGTCGCCATCGCGATAGCCGGTTCCTGGTGAGCGCATCAGCGTGAGCACGTCCCCTTGCCTGTCGACAACGAGATCGACAGTGAGTCCGCTGCCGCCGCCATCGGTGTGGGTGCTGACGTTTTGGAAGACGTAGCCGGGCGCCCAGACAGGGAGCGTGCCACCAACGTTGAGTTCCACCGGCGGATAGGAGAGATCCTTGATTGCCCCCGCCGGTCCCGTCGTCGTGGTCAAGGGCCCGTCGTAAAAACTCTCCAGCACCGCCCCCGCTTCGACCGTAATCGTTTCCGCAACCAACGTGATATCACCAGAGTCAGCGGTCGAAACGCCGTCTGCCCCCGTCACCCGCGTGGAGATACCGACCCCAGCGGCCACGCGAATCGTGTCGGCCTGGATGGAGACTGTGCCGCCGAGTGTGCGGACATTGCCAGTGAAGTCGTAGCGAGAGGCATCGCTCTGAATGAGGTTCATCTTCGCTGCAGGCTCGAACTGCGACCATGTGACGGTCGCCTGGCTGCTCGAGACGCCCTGGATCTTCTGCGTCCCCGCAGGAATGGAGAGCTCCTCACGCTTGGCGGTGTTCGCCTGGGTCGCTGTGTCGTAGTAAGAGATCGCTGGCGATACCTCCTCAACCGTCAGCGTGCCGCCGGCAACGGCATACGTCAGTGTGCGGTCGAATGGGGAGCCAATCAGGGTGGCGACACCACCGATCGACGTATCAAGTGCGAACGGCCGTTCCATGTTGGTAAAGCGAATGGCGGCAACGCCGCCATACACGCTGTCGGCAGCAACCAGCGTTTCAGCCGCGCTCGCCGGCAGCAAGACACTGAGACTGCCGGGAGCAAGAGGATTCTCAACGGCGATGGAATCTTGCGAGCCAACGCCGCCGTCGATCACGCCCGCCACACTGCCGCCTACCCGCAGCAGAAAGCCATCACGGGCTTCAGCCTGGCCTGTGAGGTTTTCAAAACCTGAAAAACGTGCACCGTTGACCAGGCCGGCGTTGTCGGCGGTAATCTCCCAGTTGGCTTCGAGGCCTTGCGGTCCAATAAGGGTGTCGAGCGAGCTGCTGCCACCGATCAGAGTCCCGATCCGTCGCACTCCGGCAGCGGCCGTCATTGGCGAGGGGTCGACGATTGCCATGTCGACCGTCACTGCGGTTTGGAAGGCGGAATAATCGAGCGTGTTGGAGCCACCGCCGCCGTCGAGCGTTCCGCTGACCGCGCCCGCTGCCTGCATCACGAACGTGTCGCCGCTGGCGCCACCGCGGAGGTTCTCAAAGCCCTCGAAGCTGACGGTGGGAAAGGCTTCTTCGAGCTGCAGACTGCTCGGCTCCTGGCTGTCCCAGGCGTAACCATTCAGTGGCACGACTGATGGCGGATCGACGAGCAGCTTGATGGTGGATTCGTCGACGACGAGCACCGTGTAGGTCTTCGCATTTTCCAGGCCGCTGGTGTCGGTCTCGCCGGTAAAGGCATAGGCAACCGCCGCTCCGTCTGGCAGTCCGTGCGGACTTGCAAAGCCGATTGTCTGAGCCCACGGATCAATCTCGATCTGATCGCTCTCGAGGCTGATGCTGCTCCCGCCGGTGGGCGTCAGCGTCCGCGTGCCGGATGACCACGCTCCGCCCGAAAGATTCGCCAGCTCGGCTACTCCTAAGGTGAGACGGAAGGCAAAGTCATCCACCACGAGCACGGAATAGACCGCGTCTGAGACGAGCCCGCTGGATGCACTGGCAGGGTCGGAGCTGGTGTAGCGAACAGACTCCCCCGTGGAAAAATCGTGCAGAAACGGCAGACGAATCGTGCTGGAGGAAGTGTCGACGACGGTCTCACCGCCGCTGAGGAGAACCTCGTGGCTGCTCGTGGCAGCGATGCTGCCAGCATTCGTGCCGGAAACTGTCCAGGTGTTGGTGGCGTTGAGACCGATCAGCGTGTCGCTTCCGCTCGTGCCGATGAAGGCGTCTAT
>CAZKSP010000361.1:0-558 GCA_964555385.1 uncultured Chitinophagaceae bacterium | reverse complement strand
ATGCCCTCATTATCAAGCTCGACTTCGATGACGCGGGCCGTGCTACCCGCGCTGAAGTCAAGCGTGTCCAGACCGCCGCTGCCACCAGAAACAGATCCCGTGATCAGTCCGTCTTCGGCATAGACAAAGCGGTCGTCAGCGGCACCGCCCAACAGGTTGGCTACGCCCGTGAAGGTCACCAGCCCATTGAGGGTGCCGGTGTTTTCCCCGGTAATGGTCCAGGTGTTGTCGACATCGGAACCGGCAAGAATGTCTTCGCTGCCAGTGAAGATGATCGGCGGAATCTCGCCCTGAAGTGCACCCACAGTCAGCTGGTTGATGCTGAGGCCGAGCGACACGGTGAGGCTCTCGGAAGGCAGCACAAACGTCAGCCGGTCGACCTGCTGCCCGCTGGCCACGTCGTAGAAGTCGACGGTGTCACTGATCAGGCGGACGTTGGCAGCATCGACCGACTCGATCAAGAATCGCTCAGGGAGAAAACTGCCCGAAATCACCCGGGCGGTGGTCGTGCCGGCGAGCACCGGCTCGACCCCCGCAAACCGAATCGTTTTACCGAAC
>CAZKSP010000360.1:0-3162 GCA_964555385.1 uncultured Chitinophagaceae bacterium | reverse complement strand
GCTGGCCATGGTCTCGCCGCAGACCGACCTGCCGATGCTGGAGCGAAATGTGCGGTGGCTGGAAAACGCACAGACGGCCGATGGCCGAACGGCGGGAGCTTGGTCCTATGGAGCCAACCGGGGCGGGGGTGACAACTCGAACTCACAGTTCGCCATCCTCGGTCTCCACGAAGCCGAGCGGGCGGGGGTGCAGGTATCGCCCATGGTTTGGAAGCTGGCAGAGGGATATTGGACCTCCTGTCAGAAAGGAGATGGTTCATGGGGCTACACCGCCGGTGGAGGCAATGGTACTGGCAGCATGACTTGCGCCGGTATCGCCAGCGTTTGGATTACCGCTGAACACACAGAACGGCCTGATGCCCGGCTGGTGGCAGGTGGCGTCTCTTGCTGCGGCGGTGGCTCGTCACCCAAGCCGCTCGAACAAGGTCTAAGGTGGCTGGCCCGCAACTTTTCGGTGACAGAAAACCCATCGACTGGCAGCCAGACCTGGCTTTTCTACTACCTCTATGGTCTCGAGCGGGTCGGCCGGTTCACTGCCCGACGGTTCATCGGCACCCACGACTGGTACCTCGAGGGTGCCGAAATGTTCGTCAAGGCTCAGGACCAACTCTCGGGCAGCTTTCGGAATCGCGGAGTCGAAGACCCGGTGGTGGCAACCAGCTTCGCCCTCCTCTTCTTGGCCAAGGGACGACGGCCGGTGGTGATTGCCAAAAGCCGCCACGGCCCTCGTGATGACTGGAATCAGCATGGTCACGACATCGCCCATCTTGTCGACTTTGTCGAACAGCGGTGGAAAGAAGACTATCCGGCTGGCCTCTCGTGGCACGTCGTCGCAACCGAGACTGCCGAAGGAGATGACCTTGCCCAGGCGCCCGTACTGTGGATCGGTGGCAAGTCGGGACTCGATCTGGGCCCCGAGCCGGGCCGCAAACTGAGGCAGTACATCGATCAGGGCGGCTTCATCTTCGCAGAACCCGCCTGTCCCGAGGGCGAAGAGTTCGACAAGCAGTTCCGGCAACTGGTGACAGAAATCTTTCCTGAGCCTGAGTATCAGCTCAACCTGCTGCCTCCAGAGCATCCGGCCTGGCATGCTGAGGAACTCGTTGCACCGAACCAGCAACGGCCGCTCCTCGGCATCGACTATGGCTGCCGCACCTGTCTGATCTATGCCCCTCCCGGTGGCCTGAGTGGCGACGATCCGGCATTACCAAGCCTTTCCTGCCTCTGGGAACTTGCGGGCCCGAACAGCCGTGAGTTTCCCAAGAACATCCGTGAGCAAATTGATGCGGCGGTTGCCATCGGGGCCAATGTGATCGCCTATGCAACCAACCGCGAACTGAAAAACAAGGACGAGTTGTTCGCCGCTGAAAAAACGCAACAGCCACAAGGCACTGAGATTGCACGAGGCCAGCTGACTATTGGCAAACTCAAGCACGGCGGCCTCTGCGACGCCGCTCCGGCGGCGCTTGCCAACATCCTGCGGGCCGCCGCCCGTGAACTAGGCGTCCGGGTCGATGACACGCCTGCCCTGCTTGACCTGATCGACCCACAGATTTTCCGGCACCACATGCTGTTCATGCACGGCCGCCAAGCCTTTGCCTTTGACGGGCCACAGCGGGCCAACCTCCAAACCTTTTTAAAACGCGGCGGCACTCTGCTGGCTGACAGCGTCTGTGCCGCGGCCGGTTTTACCGAGGCCTTTCGGCGGGAAATTTCCCTGGCGATTCCCGATCGGCCACTCGAGCCGATTCCGGCCGATGACCCACTCTTCTCGGCCGCCGATTCCGGCGGCTACGACCTGCGGGAGGTTACCATCCGCGAGCCTGCCGGCGGCAACGGACCACTGGCAGCCCGCAAACGCAAGATACCGCCCAAGCTTGAGGGCATCCGGATCGACGACCGCTGGGCGGTGATCTTTTCGCCCTACGATATTTCCTGCGCGCTCGAAAAGCAGAACTCAATGGAGTGCACCGGCTACGACCGCGACGACGCTGAAAAAATCGCCCTCAATGTGCTGCTCTATTCGCTCAACAGATAACGGGACAAGCAGGCTGCACTCACTGCCAGTCCAGTCGCTTCCGCTCCTGGCTTCCTGATGATCTGCTCCGAATACACGCCTGACGAGGCACGGCGGTCGGCGAACGCTCGAGGAGCATTCGGCCCAAGGGCCGACGCGACGAGACTTTTGCCGCCACCGTGCCGACGATCGTTCAGTCGTCGCTGCCGCCGCTCAGGTAGCTAGCGTAGTAGAGCAGCGTCAGGATGCTCTGCAGGGTGGCGGCAACATAGGTCCAGGCAGCGGCGTTGAGCACGCTGTTCACGGCTGGCATGTCGGCCTGAGGCACGATGCCCAGTGCAACCAACTGGGCCTTGGCCCGATTGCTGGCGTCAATCTCAAGGGGCAGATTGACCAGCTGAAAAAAGACTGTCCCACCAAACAGGATGATGCCCAGCCAGGCCAGCGGCTGCAGTGCCATGGCCAGGCCAATCATGAAGACGATGATCCCCAGGCCGCTACCAAAGTTAGCGACGCCAACCGCCGCATTGCGGACTGCCATCAACGACGACTTCTCAGCATCCTGCAGGGCATGGCCGGCCTCATGGGCCGCGATGCCGACAGCCGCAAGCGACTTTGCTCCATAGACTTCCTGTGACAGCCGCAGCACCTTGGTGGAAGGATCGTAATGGTCGGTCAGACTGCCTTCCACTCGCTCAACCTGAACATTACTGGCTCCAGCCGAATCGAGGATGTGCCGGGCAGCGGCAGCCCCCGAGAGCGGGGCCGGCAGCCGCGAGGCGGCGGCAAAGGCAGACTTGACTCGCCATTGAGCCCACAAGGCCAAGACAATGGCAGGGGCAATCCAGATCAACAGGCGAAAGTCGAGGAAAAACGGTAGCATCGTGCGGTCGGCTTGCGCCGCCTCCTGAAATAGTGCGGGCGACTGGGAAAGAACGATTCTCGCAACTATTGTAGAAGTGACAGCCGCCGCGGAAGCAAGGCTTTTCTGCGGACGAGCCCGCCAGTTGCCGCTTTTCTGTACGAGCCATGCGTTCTGTATCGCCGCGACATCACCTTTTTGCGTGTGCCCTCCTGGCCAGCCTCCAGCTGACCGGCGGCTGTGGGCGGCCGACTCAAGAACCGGTCCCGAAGGCTCCGGCTAC
>CAZKSP010000359.1:0-3167 GCA_964555385.1 uncultured Chitinophagaceae bacterium | reverse complement strand
AGGCGGCGCAGCTTGCGGCCCTGTGGCTGTTGGGCTAGACGGAATTACTGCCGATCGAGTCTCTTGAAGGTGGATAACCCGTTCTGGCTTTGCATTGATTGATAACTCCGTGGGATGGGTCGGTGAAGGCGGCTCTATGATCAGACGACAGAAACGACAGCCGTTGCCGTTGACCACATCGCTACCCGCGGCGGTGGTGGCGCGGCTTCCTGAAGCTGCCGTCGGATATGTGGGCGAACTGCTGGCTCGGCATCCCGTTGACCTGCGGGTAGTGCCGCGGCGAGCAACCAAGCTGGGGGACCATCGGCCGCCGACTCCTGCAACGCCCTGGCACCGGATCACCGTCAACGAAGACCTCAACCGATACGCCTTTCTCGTGACACTGCTGCACGAATTGGCCCATCTGACCACGCACGTCGAGCATCGTAGCCGCCGTCGATTGCGGCCCCATGGGCGGGAGTGGCAGGGGCACTTTGCCCGCATCATCGAACCAGTTGTCACGGCAAAGCTTGTGCCTGGTGACCTGATCACAGCCCTCCGGACGGTGGTTGCACGGCCGCGGGCGGCGACCTGTAGCGACAGGCGATTATTGCTGGCGCTCAGCTGCTACGATCCCGTTGACACGGGGCTGACGCGGGTTGAACAACTTGAGTCAGGCGACCTGTTTCAGCTCGAAACGGGCCGCCGGTTTATCCGCGGCGCCCGGCTGCGGAGCCGGTACCGGTGCATTGAGGCGGCAACCGGCGTAGAGTATCGGGTCCATGGGTTGGCCCGGGTGACGCTGGTGGCACCTGACTGACCAACCTCGAAGTCTCGTCAGGAAACCAATTCGGTGGGTGACGGGCGGCTGCGGTGGAAAAATCCCGCAGCCGGCAAGCCTTTGGGAGCATGTAGGTGATGAACTCACTGCTACGGGTCGGTCTGGTTGTGTTTGGACTGGTGCTCACTGCGGCTCTGTGTGCCGCTGAAGCATCGCAGTCTCCGGCGTCTTGGCCGAGGTTTCGCGGAGCAGATGCGGCAGGCCAGGGCGGGTTGGTCAGCCCTCCAGCGGACTGGTCGACCGTTGCCTGGAACTGGACAGCCGACCTGCCCGGTCAGGGGCACAGTTCCCCGGTGGTCCATGACGGGCGGGTTTATACCGCCTCGGCCGATGAGGGAGCGGGTGTTCGTTACCTGCTGTGTCATAGCCTCACAACCGGCCAGCAGCTTTGGCGGCGGGATTTTCCTGGTGTGGTTGAACGGCACCACCAACAGAACAGCTCGGCCTCTGGCACGGTGACAGTGGATGACCGTGGGGTCTACTGGCTTTGGGGCACGAGCGAAAATGTGCGGCTCGAGGCCCTGACGCATGCTGGGGAGCCGCGATGGGGAGTTGATCTTGGGCCCTTCGTCGGCCCGCACGGCTTTGGTGGCTCGCCTGTCGTCTGGCGTGAACTTGTCATTGTGCCACTGGAGCAGGATGAAGCAGGAGCGATCATCGCCATTGATGCTGCAACCGGAGCTGAGCGGTGGCGTCTGGCGCGTGAAGGTGTCGGCAAGGCGGCCTATGCCACGCCTCTGGTGCTCCTGAATGCCGAGGGTGGTCCTCAGGTGATCTGCACCAGTAATGCCCACGGCATCTACGCGATCGATCCGACCACTGGTCAGGCACTCTGGGAACAGCCGTGCTTTCCCCGGCGGACGGTTGCCTCGCCGATTGCGGCAGGACCACTACTTGTTGGGACCTGCGGCGACGGCGGGGGCAACAATCTGCTCGTTGCCCTGCGGCCACCAACGAAAGAAGAAGCGGCAGAGGTCGTCTATGAGATCAGCCGCAGCGTCGCACCCTACGTGCCAACCCCACTGTATTCGCAGGGCAGGCTCTATCTCTGGGGCGATAAGGGTGTGGTGACATGTCTCGATGCAGCGACCGGCGCTATCCGTTGGAAGGAACGGGTAGGGGGCAACTTTTCGGCCTCGCCCGTTGCCATTGGAAGCCACATCATGAATGTTTCCAGCGACGGTGAAATCGTCACGCTGGACGATGCAGATGAGTGTGTGATCCGCAGTCGGTTTTCACTTGAAGAAGAGGCCCGGGCTACTCCCGCCATTGCTGCAGGCTGGTTCGTGCTGCGGACTGCGAGCCGACTGCGGGGGTTGCAACTTCAGCCCAGGGTCGACTGACAAGCAGTCGTTATCAGGCCGAAAAAAGCTGCGGAATTGGCACGCCACCATCGGTCACCGGAACAGGCCGGTTGCCGGCATAAAGTGTCTCGTGTGGGTCACAGCCAACTGCTGCCAGAACTGTAGCAAAGAGGTCAGGAACTGAGACCGGCTGCTCAACGATCTTCTCGCAGAGGTCGTCGGTGACACCGACCGCCTGACCGGTTCGCAAACCACCGCCGGCAAGCAGAACGCTGAATGCCTTGCCCTGGTGGCCGCGGCCGCCGCCGCCATCAAAGCCCGACGGTCGGCCGAACTCACCCATCATGACGATCAGGGTTTTGTCGAGCAGTTTTCGCTGTTCGAGGTCATCGATCAGGGCCGCTGTCGCGGTGTCGATGCTCTCAATCAGCACATGCTGCGACTGCTGGCCCTCGTTGTGGGTGTCCCAGCCGGTGCCATTTTTGAAGTTGAGGTCGTACGATACCTCAACAAACCGGCAGCCCCGCTCGATCAGCCGTCGTGCCAGCAGGCACCGTTGGCCAAATTCATCACCGTAGCGTTCCCGCAGGCCAGCAGGTTCGTTTTCCAGGTCAAAGCTGCTCATAAACTCCGGGCCAGCCAGCCGGAAGCCTGCCTTCGCTACCGCGATGTCGCCGGCCACACGAGAGTCTTTGCCGGTTTTCTCGAGAAAATCCTGCTGCAGGCCGCGGAGCAGCGCAGCTCGCCGATCGGCCCGCGATTCGCCGATCCGGGCAGGCCGTGTGAGGCCGCGCGGCCCCTGTGTCGTCGAGGTGACCACCAGCGGGCCGTGCTCAGCGCCCAGAAATCCAGGATTGCGACCAGCGGATCGCTGGCCCATCAAGACATAGCTGGGCATCAGTTCGCTGCCTGGTCCCTTCATAGCGGAAACGATTGAGGCCAGCGACGGGTAGACGATTGTCCCGCTGACCGGGCGACCGACATGCATGCGGTAGGCCGCCGCCCCGTGCTCGTCGATGACCTCGTGATGAACTGAGCGGACT
>CAZKSP010000358.1:0-3169 GCA_964555385.1 uncultured Chitinophagaceae bacterium | reverse complement strand
GAGCCGGCGGGCCGTGAGTTTCTCAGCCTGCTCAACCAGCGGCATCTCGAGCCCCGGGCCGAGCAGAGCGAACTGGCTGCCCGCATCGCCGCCTATGAACTGGCTGCTCGGCTGCAACTCTCCGCGCCTGAGGTGACCGATCTGGCCGATGAGTCGGCCACCACCACCAAGCTTTACGACATCGACCATGAGTCGATCGGCCCGTTTGGCCGGCAGTGCCTGCTGGCTCGGCGATTGGTGGAGCGGGGGGTGCGGTTCGTACAGATCTATTGCGGGGCGGAGAACACTGGCAGCGAGCCGATCCGGCCCAACTGGGATTCCCACGAAGACCTGGTTCGTGACCATGGCTATTGGGGGCCAATTCTCGACCGTGGTGCGTCCGCCCTGATCAGTGACCTCAAGGCCCGGGGCATGCTCGACAGCACCCTGGTGATCTGCTCCAGCGAATTCGGCCGCCAGCCGGCAGCCCAGGGGAAGGGCCGCGACCACAACGCTGGAGCCTTCACGGTCTGGATGGCTGGCGGCGGCATCAAGGGGGGCACCGCCTACGGCACCAGCGACGAACTTGGCTTCGCCGCGGCCGAGCACCCCACCTATTGCTACGATCTGCACGCCACGGCGCTCCATCTGCTGGGCATCGATCACACCCGGCTGACCTTCTACAACAACGGCATCGAGCGGCGGCTGACCGATGTCCACGGCCATGTGATTGAAGCACTTATCAGTTGAACGCTACTCCGCCAGGATGACCGATGGCCCAGGTGCAAACCGAACCATCAATCGGCACCCAGAAGTTCACACGCGGGCAACTAGCGACCGGACCGAAGGGCTTTGGGACGTGATTCAATCTCAAAGTCGAAAACATTGTCTCCCTCGGCAACCTCCCGCTCGAAAGCGCCCTGATCGGCGTAATAGGGATGGACCTTTGAGCTGCTGCCTTCCGGCGTCGACAGCCGCACCGTATTCCTGCCGACGACCGCCCCTGGCTTCCCGCCTGGACCACCAACCCGGCTGACTTCATAGTGGCCCTCAGCATCGGTCATGCCGTAGGCCGTGGGCAGAATTTTCTTCCCCACCCGTCCGGGCTCAAACTCAAGCATGATCCCAGCCATAGGCTTGCCATCGACGGTTACCGTCCCCGTGACGTCAGCGGTGCTGAAGGTATCACCAGAACAGCCAGCAATTGCACCGACTGCAATGAGTACGAAGGACGTCAAACACCTGCCGGTAAGGGCGAAAAGCTCTTGCTGCATTTCAGTTCACCTCATAGGTTCGGCCATCCGACCGGTTGGCAATCGCTTTCCGATTGGTCGCACTGATGTTGTCCGAAAGAAATTGAACTGAGCCATCCGTGTAGCCGTACTGGGCCCCACCCGGATGCATGCTGGAAAATCCCTTGCTTGCGTTCTGGGGATCAGGACGATTGACGTAGTCTCCGTTTTGAATGAACCCCGGTCGGCCAAGCGTCCGGGTCGTTCCATTTGGCCCGTAGTCAGCGGCCCGACCAACTCCTGCCCAGACTGCGGCCCGGTCACCGGTAGCGGTGCGGCCGCAACGCTCACCGGTCAGCAGCGTTTTACTCAGTCCATCCGTAATGTCTTTGACCTTGACGCCCAACGGACCGCGTCCAGAAGGGGTCGCCTTGCTGTCGACCACCCCGAACATCAGGCCACCGACGTCGAAGTCTTTGTAGGGAGCTCCATAGCCATTCGGGTAGGCAGTGTCAGTTCCCGACTTCCAGTCATCGCCTGAGGAGCCAACATAGTTTGCCGTCGCAATTTGAAATGGTGCCGACGGCCCGAAGCTCTGCAGATTGTTCAGGGCGGCAGTGATATCAGACGGGCAGCGATACCCGGAGATCGGCGTCTGTAACGCGGCTTGATCGGCAGCCGACGCACCACTGACGCAGACAGCGTGCAGCTTGCGGTTTTCCGGGTCGAGTTGGTCATAGAGTGCCGCCTGCTCGGTAAAGGGCATGATGAATGTGGCCCACCCCCAGCACCGTTCTCCCCCATTATTGTGATACGAAAAACCAGCTGGGAATGCCTGCTTGGCACTTTCAAAATTGAGGATCGCCAGTCCGATCTGCTTGAGATTGTTTTGGCAGGAACTCCGGCGAGCAGCCTCGCGCGCTGTCTGAACAGCCGGCAACAACAACCCCACCAACACACCGATGATCGCAATCACCACCAGCAATTCGATGAGCGTAAAGCCCGGCGAAAATCTGGCAACGGTCGACTGCTGTTCCACGCTGGCAGTCTTGCCAGCACCGACAAACGTTCCCGACAAATTGCCGTAACCGATGAACCGGTGGTTCTTTATTCGTAAAAAATTGAGATACATTGATGCTTTCCCGAAAAAGGTTCTCACGCCACATACCAGACTTCGACAGCATTTTTTAACGCTCAAAACTATACCTTCTGAATCGAGAACTTACGCTTTTTGCTCCCAAAGCCCCGGCAGCGATTCCCCCCCGGGGCATCCGCCATTAACCCCCAAATTGCGAGAATCGCCCGGAAGCGGCCGGCCAGTCAGTCTCCCTCCCGGCCTCGGCTGCCCAGATTTTCGAGTAAAAACAGCTGTTCTCCGACCGCCTCTAGGATTCAAACTCAGTGCGAAAAACTTTTCTTGGTGTCGTGGCACCAATGCTGCTGTGCTGGCCGCTCGTTGCAGCTGAACCAGCCCGGCCGAACATCGTCTTGATCATGGCGGATGACCTCGGCTGGTCCGACCTAGGCTGTTACGGCAACGACTTTGTCGAAACGCCGGCGATCGACCGGCTGGCTCGATCGGGCATGCGGTTTACCAACTTCTACGCCGCCGGTGCTGTCTGTTCACCCACCCGGTGCGCTGTCCAGTCCGGGCAGAACCAGGCTCGCATCGGCATCACCGCCCATATCCCCGGACACTGGCGGCCCTTCGAACGGGTGCAGACACCGTTGACGACGATGGCTCTGCCGCTCGATACCGTCACGGTTGCCGAAACACTCAAGTCAGTCGGTTATCGCACTGGATATGTAGGGAAATGGCACCTGGGCAACAGCCCACAACACCAGCCCGCCAACCAGGGATATGACTTTTCAGCCGTTGTGAGTGGCCCATTCCTGCCGGGCAGATTCCGCGTGACCCACGGTGACCAGAGCCTGAAACCCCGCCCAGACCAATTCCG
>CAZKSP010000357.1:0-3174 GCA_964555385.1 uncultured Chitinophagaceae bacterium | reverse complement strand
ATTGCGACGACTACCTGTCTCACCGCCGCGGGTTCGACCGGTTTGTCGGCTTTGACAACGGTGCCCACGACTTCGAGCGGTGGCAGTTGGAGCGGCGAACGGCGGCTGTGAATGGGCAGCCGGAAACCTGCCGGGTCGAGCCCCATGACGGCCGTCATCTGAGCGATGTGCTTGCCGATGAGGCGGTCGCCTTCGTGCGGGAATCGGCCGCCGCCGCCCGACCGTTTGCCCTCGTGTTCGCCCCGGCGGCGATCCACCCGCCGCTTCAGGCTCCGCAGTCGCTCATCGATAAGTATGTCGCCCGGCTGGCCGGTCGCGGCGACCACGCCGTGGCCATCACCTACGCGATGATCGAACAGATGGATGCCGGGATTGGCCGGCTGTTGGCAACGGTTGACAGGGCAGAGCTTCGCGAGCAGACGCTCGTGATCTTTACCAGCGACAATGGGGCCAATCTGAACTGGTCGGGAATTAAGGGGCAGAGCGGCCAGCGGTTTCACGGTCCGTTCAGGGGCAACAAAGGCGACGTGCTGGAGCAAGGGATTCGGGTGCCGGGCATCGTCGCCTGGCCAGGGCACATTCCCGCCGAAACCGTCATCGACACGCCGATCCACGGCTGTGACTGGCTGCCGACCATGCTCGCAGCCTGTGGCATTCGGACGGTGGATGGCTCGAAGCCCCTCGACGGCATGAACCTGCTGCCGCTGCTTACCGGTGGTCCGACGAGTGGGCTGGCCGATCGGCCGCTCTGTTTTCAAAAAAACCGCTACACGCCGGCTGCCCACAGCAATGCGGCCATCCGGCAGGGCCGCTGGAAACTCTTCTGGCCGCCGATCCCTGAGACGAATCGGAAGGACTCAGCGAGGGATAATCCGTCCTATCACCGAGGCCTCACGCAGGCCCACTGGGAGATGCCGCTCGACGCCGAACTTCCTGACTATGCCAGCGTGGTGTCAGCCAGGCCGCGGCTCTACGACCTCGGCGCTGATCCCGGTGAAGCCCGTGATGTCGCGGCCGACAACCCCGCCGTGGTGCAGCGGCTGACAGCAGCCTATGACCACTGGTCTGCCGAGGTCTTTGCAGAGTGGCAGCAGGCCCGGGCTCGCATTGTCGACCATGACCGCCGCACCTGGCGAGATCGTAAGCCGCCCGACCCGCGAGTGCTCTTCCAAGACGAGTGGCTCTGGACGCAGGTGCCGGGTGTCGATCAAGCCACCGCCGATCCACTGCAAGTTTTCCGGGGATTCTGGTCTGCCACGGGGCAGCAGGCCACATCACCCCAGCACTGAAAGGAACCGTTTCTGATGGGGAGCAACATCGCCGAGCCAGCAGGGACGGGGCTGATCACCGCCGCCCACCGCGAGCAGTACCGGCGGGAGGGCTATTTCATCGCCGAAAAGCTGATCAGCGATGAGCACCTCCAGATTCTTCGGGATGCCTGTGACCATCTGATCGAGGCGATGCATCGGGAAATGGATGCCCGGGGTGTCGACCACATCCATATCTCCCACCGCGGCAAGCGGTATCACATTGCCAAGCAGTACCAGCAGGCACCACGGCTGGAGGAATACGTCTTTGGCGAACTGATGGCCGAGGTCTGCCGGGCCACTATCGGTGACACCGCTTTCCTCTTCTATGACCAGTACGTCGTGAAGGCAGCAGAGAAGGGCATGAAGTTTTCCTGGCATCAGGACAGTGGATACCTCGGCTTTCCGCATCGGGAATACGTGACGGTCTGGGCGGCAGTTGATGACATGACGCTCGAAAACGGCACCGCCTACGTGCTGCCCTACTCAAAGGTGGGCATTCGCACGCTCGTTGAACACATCCGCGATCCCGAGAGCGGTGACAAGTGTGGGTACTTCGGTGACGAGCCCGGCGTGCCGGCAATCGTGCCAGCCGGTAGTCTGGTGGTCTTCAGTTCGCTGGTCTTTCACCGCAGCGGCTTCAACACGACCGATCGGATGCGTCGTGCCTACGTCACCCAATACTCTCCCGAGCCGATTTATAAGCCCGGCACCGTTGGGCCTGATGGCGTTGGTGAGCCGATGCATCTGGCGGTGCCATTCCTGCGGGCGGGACAGAATGTTTTTGAGGCCGCTGTTGCTGAGGAGGTCAACTGATGGAGTTGTTGAAAAGATTGTGTAACACGAGTCTGTCGCGACGGCGGGCCGTCAGTTCCGTTGCGGTTACAGCCGCGGCTGCGGCGTGCGGCTGGCAATCCCAGACCAAAGCCGCCCCGGGGAGTTGGCAACCAAGGTACATCCTGGCCTCGGCGATGTACGGCAACTTTCCCCTGGCCGAGATTTTGCCGGAGGTGGCAAAAATAGGAGCTACGTCGATTGACCTCTGGCCAAAGCCCCACGGGACGCAGCGAGAAGAAATCGATACTCACGGTGAGGCAAAGGTGCGGGCATTACTTGCCGAGCACGGGGTGACGCTCGGTGGCATTGCCTGCTATCGGCTGGGCCCGTTTAACCTCGCCGACGAGTTTGCTCTGGCTGCCCGGCTGGGTGAAGGAGTGACGCTCGTGACCGGTGCCCGCGGTGATGCCAAGGCCACCGGGACAGCCCTGAAGGCTGAGATCAAGCGGTTTCTGGAGAAGCTCCGCCCGTCAATTGCCACGGCAGAAGAGACAGGCGGCATCCTGGCGATAGAGAATCACTCAAACTCGTTGATCAATTCCTCCGACTCGATTCGCTGGTTCGGTGAACTGGTGACGAGTGAACGGGTTGGTGTTGCTTTGGCACCACATCATCTGCCGCAGGATGGAGAACTGGTCGCTACGCTCGCCCGTGACCTCGGGCCTCGGCTGAAGTTTGTCTATGCCCAGCAGCACGGGAAGGGTTCGAAGGAGAAACTGCCCAAGGCCGATGAACTCTTGCAGATGCCCGGTCGTGGCCCACTCGACTTCGGTCCCCTGATGCGGCAGCTTGCCGAGATGCAGTTTCCAGGGCCAATCGAGATCTTCATGCACCCGGTGCCCCGCGGCGTGCCGATTCTCGACACGGTGCCGGCCATCACCGCAGAGATCAACCGTTCGCGGGCCTACCTCGATGATTTTGTCGCAGGCTGACAGGCCAGTGTTCGTCACGGAGGGGCGGCGATCGCGGTGGTCCGTGTCTGCGAGTTGCCCTTTCTCTGGATGTGGTCAATCATAAAGAGAAGAAGACT
>CAZKSP010000356.1:0-3181 GCA_964555385.1 uncultured Chitinophagaceae bacterium | reverse complement strand
GCGACTGCCGGGCGGAGGGCCGCCACCAGGAGCATCAGGCACCAGCCCAGGGACATTGTTCGCCACACCAGCTCAGCCTCCCGTCACCAGCTCGGACAGGCCGGCGGCTGTCAGGTCGCGATGAAGGTCGGCGATCGCTGCGGCCGTCATGCCCGGCAGCGGCAGTCGCGTTGGCCCGCACGAAGGTCCTACCAGCCCCATCGTCGCCTTCAATCCACTCACGCCAGAGTCCGCCACAATCCGTCGTGTGATCGCGGTCGCCTGTGCCTGCAGAGTGCGGGCCTCCTCAACCCGTCCTGCCTCGAAGGCGGCGAGCATCCTGCGGTAGAGCGGTGCCATGAAGTTGTAGGTGCTCCCGACCGCACCATCGCAGCCAGCAGCCCAGGCTGAGAGCAGCATCTCATCAACACCAAACAGGGTGGCGAACCGGCCATCTGCAACCGCACGGCAGCGGATGAGCATGTCGATCTGCGGATGGCTGAACTTGATCCCCGCGAGTGTGGGCAGCTGTTCGGCAGCGAGCTGCATGATGTCCGCCGCATCGAAGCCAAGCCCGCTCAGCTGTGGGATGTGGTAGTAGTAAAAAGGCGTGTTGGCAGCGGCTGCGGCAATCTCCGCGACAGTGGCCACCAGGGTCTCGACGTCTGCCACCCGGTAATACGACGGTGGCACCGCGCTGATCGCGTCGGCACCGATTGCCTCAGCATGCCGGGCCAGTTCTCGAGCATCCGCCACGGCGTTGTGGCCCACCTGAACCACGACAGGAATCCGTCCTGCCACCGCCTCCAGATAGGCCGCCGCCACCCGCTTCCGCTCGTCGGTGGTCATTGATGGACCTTCGCCTGTGCTTCCACAGACGTAGAGCCCCTCGACACCCTCGCCCACCAGCCGTTCGACAATTGCCGCAATCGGTCGGCAGTCAACCTCTCCCTCGGCCGTCATCGGCGTAAAGGCAGCGGCAATTAATCCACTGAGTCTCGTCACACGCACTCCCCACAAGGACTTCTTCCGGGACGCAAAGCTGCCTCAAGCTAGCACGCTTCTCACCTTGGTAACAGGGATTTCAAGAGCATCCAGGGATCTGCCCACATCTATTCTTCATCGCTGAAGGCAGGCGTGCTTTCTTTTGTGAAGCTCGATCGCGTTCCACCAATGGATGTGATTCAGAGGCTTTCTGCGCGGAGGAAAATTCTGGACGGACGCGAGTTTTTGTCACCGTTTTTGGCGGCCCCAAGGCGTGCGGCTTCACGGCCTGGGCTTGGGAGGAGTGGCAACCACGTCTGAGGCGGTCGCTGGCAAACGTGGAGCTTGCGAACGTGTCTCAGCCCCGCAGGGGCCTCAGTTCATTCGCGGTTACAGCGACCACCCTTTGCGATACTCGCGTTTGAGGAATGGTTCCGCTTGAGGAGTGCCGACCGCCTTCATGCTTTCGCTATCCCAGTTGATTTTCGCTTCGCTGCGGAACGCAACATTGCCTAAGTGGTTGGCTTCGGTCAGCAGCCCCGCGTATTCGAAGTTGCTTAACGTCGGAGGACCACCCTTGCAGGCGTTAATCCAGTCCTGGTGGTGCCCTGACGATCGCGGAATCGTTGGTTCGGGTCCTTGAAAGTCAGCAAAGTCATCTTCGGGCAACAGCACGTACTTGTTGTAGTCTGACAGCAACATGCCTTTGTCGCCAATGAATAGGTGTCCGTTGCTCCACTGTGGGATAGACCCAGCCTTCCAGATTTCAGGTTTCTCCGTGCCTTGATACCAGGTCAATTTCACTGGGCCGCGTTCACCCCTGGCGGCATAGTGATAGGTCGCTTGCATCGAAGCTGGCGCAATCTCCGGATGCGGCTTTGGCCCGGATGCTTCAACGGTTTGAGGGGCGTCTAGGTTCAACGCCCAAAACGGCAGGTCAATCCAATGGCTTCCCAAGTCCGACATGGTGCCGTTGCCAAAGACCCACCACCGATACCATTTGGGGCCGGGAAAGTAGTCGGGGCAGTACGGTCGATCGGGAACTGGTCCCAACCAGAGTTTCCAATTCAGACCCTTGGGAATCGGAGCCGGCTTGGGATTGCCCAGGATGACGTACCGATCATTTGCTGCCTGCGCGGCCTGTTCACTTTCATGCCATCCCCAGGCCCGTGAAACCCAAACGTGTGTTTCGCGAACGTTGCCGATGGCGCCCGACTGAATCAGTTCCACAACGCGACGGTAGTTATCGGAGGCGTGGATTTGTGTTCCCATTTGCGTGGCTACACCAGCGTCGCGGGCTGCCATTCGGATGAGACGTGCTTCTTCAACGTTGTAAGTAAGCGGTTTTTCACAATAGACGTGTTTTGCCAACTTAAGTGCGGGCATCGTGGCGAACGCATGTGTGTGTTCACACGTGCTCACAATCACTGCATCGAATTCGTTGGAATGTTTGTCGTACAACTGTCTGAAATCAACCACCGTTCGGGCTTTGGGATATCGGGCCTTTGCCGCATCCAACATGGTTTGGTTCACGTCGCACAAGGCGACAATGTTCTCTGATTCAACTTCGCGGCTGTTCCGTGATCCGCGGCCACCTGCGCCGATGATTGCGATATTGAGTTTCTCGTTCAGGTTTCGTGCCCGTAGGAAAGCTGGCGCCGCAAAGGATGATGTGGAGAGTGCTCCACCGGCTGCGGAACTGGCTTGGATGAACCGGCGGCGATTTGTCTTTGTGGGGAACATGAGGTCGATGCTCTCGGGATGTGGGGTTTGCGAATGGGTCTACGGACGGGTGTCGGACAATCGCTGGTCGTAGTCGTGAGCGTACAACCAACGCGTCGATGCTCTTTCGAAGAAAGCTCCCCAGCCTTGCCAGAGGTGCGACGATTCTCATGCGAAAACTGACCCCAGGTTTGAGGCAGGTTCAATCAGAGGCCAAAATCAGTGGCCAGAATCAGTGAATGAATCCGCTTGTGCTTGCCGTGTGCTGGGTTTTCTGGAAAGTGGGGATTGCCGAATTTTGCCTTTGTGGGGAAGAAGAAGCAAACCAGAGTTCTTTTCCGGATGGGCGAGACGCTTGCGAACAGGGTGGCGGCTGTCGTACCCTGACCTGACGATTCGGCTTCAAAGGGTATGCCAGCGAGTAGTTGAGAAAGATGGTTTGGATCACACGTCATCGCTGCAGATTTGTCTTTGCGGCAGTTGCCACGTTGATGCT
>CAZKSP010000355.1:0-3182 GCA_964555385.1 uncultured Chitinophagaceae bacterium | reverse complement strand
TTGTCACCGAGCTTGAAAGTGGCGGTGCCAAAGACATCGGCTTCAAGGCGATGGAGGATGCCCTGCAGGCCTGGCCCGATCTGCGAGGTGTTTTTGCCATCAACGACCCCGCTGCGCTCGGGGCTCGGGCGGCGCTTGAGAAGGCGGGGCGGGACGATCAGGTGGTGATTGTTGGCTTTGACGGACAGCCGGAGGGTAAGCAGGCGATCCTCGAGGGAAAGATTTACGCCGACCCGATCCAGTTTCCCGATCGGATGGGTGAGCAGGTTGTTCAGGCAATCATCCGCTGGTCGCGGGGCGAGACCCTGCCGCCTCAACTCTTGATTCCGACCAGTCTCTATCGCCGGGCTGATGCCCTGGCCGACCC
The DNA here is from genome assembly GCA_964555385.1 of uncultured Chitinophagaceae bacterium. GTDB lineage: Bacteria > Planctomycetota > Planctomycetia > Pirellulales > UBA1268 > UBA1268. Next base: position 2,815 of record CAZKSP010000355.1, on the reverse strand, counting down.
GGCGCTGGCAGATGCTGCCGGCTCCACCGCCGGAGCCGAGCCGTGAGCGTCGCTGCTGCACCGCCGCCACTGCTGTCGATGCAGGGCATTGAGAAGCAGTATCCGGGAGTGCGCGCCCTGCGAGGTGTCGACTTCAGCCTCAACCAAGGGGAAGTGGTTGCCCTGCTGGGTGAGAATGGCGCCGGGAAGAGCACGCTGATGAAGCTCCTTGGCGGTGCGCTCCGGCCGGATGCCGGAGCGATCAGCCTCGATGGACGTGTCCGAACCTTTGCCAACCCGGCGGAGGCGGCGGCAGCCGGGATCGCCGTGATTCATCAAGAGTTCACGCTCGTGCCAGGCCTGACGCCGGTCGACAACATTTTTCTTGGCGGTCCCGGTGGCCACGGCTCTGGAGCGGGCGTGGGCGTCATCGGAAGGGCAGCCGAGCGGCGTCGGGCGGCTGCGGTCATCGACCGGCTGGGGGGCGGTGTCGACCTCGATACTCCGTGCGGCCGGTTACCAACGGCTCAGCAGCAGCTTGTCGAGATTGCCCGAGCCCTTTGCGGTGATGCCCGGATCATGGTGATGGATGAGCCGACGGCCGCTCTGACCGCTGCCGAAACGGACCGGCTGTTTACTGTTGTCAGGGACCTGCGGGCTGCCGGTGTCGCGGTAGTCTGGATCAGCCATCGGCTTGATGAGGTGTTCGCCCTGGCCGATCGGGTGGTCGTGCTGCGCGACGGTGGCAACGTCGGTGGTGGCCCGGTAGCAACGTTCTCGCGTGATCGCCTGATCGAACTGATGGCGGGTCGGCCGCTGGCCGATGAGTTTCCCCCGCGGATCCGTCGATCGGGCCAGCCGCGGCTTGTTGTCGAGGGACTCCGCCGGTCCCCGGCCCTGGGGGAGAACTCGTTGACGGTTCACGCGGGCGAGGTGTTGGGAATTGCAGGCCTGATTGGTTCAGGTCGTACCGAACTGCTACGGGCGATCTTTGGGGCCGATCGTGCTGATGCTGGCAGTGTCCGGCTGGATGGGCAGCTCGTGCCGATCGGCCAACCACGTCGGGCGATTGCGGCAGGTCTCGGACTGCTGCCTGAAGACCGCAAACGCGAAGGGCTCCTCTTGGCCCGCTCTGTGCGAGAGAACATTGGGCTGGCGAGTCTGAACAAATTGAGCCGAGCAGGCCTGCTCGACCTAGCCAGTGAACGAGCGGCCGTAACCGAGCAGATCGGCAGGCTTGACATTCGTGCTGCCAGCCCGGAAGTGGCCGCCGGCAGCCTTTCAGGTGGAAACCAACAGAAGCTGGTACTCGCAAAGTGGCTTCTGCGAGATTGCCGGGTACTGCTGCTTGACGAGCCCACCCGGGGAATCGATGTCGCCGCCCGCTACGAGATCTACCGGCTGATCAATGGGCTTGTTGCCGAAGGAATGGCAATTGTCATGGTCAGTTCAGACCTGCCTGAACTGCTCGGAATGGCTGATCGGATTCTGGTGATGCATGCCGGACGGATTGTGGCTGAACGGCCAAACACACCCGAACTCAGCCAACAGCAACTGCTGCAAGACGCTTTTGGATCACGATAACCCTTTTCGATATGAACGAATGCGACCAATCCTTCGCCGTCTCTTGACTGATTTCTGCATGCTTGGCGTGCTGTTGTTGCTGGCCGGTGTCTTCAGTGTGCTCACACTTCGCTGGCAGCCGGCCACCGATGCCGCGGCAGCTCGGCGGCTGGTTGCCAGTCTGGCAGCGGAACTGCCCGCGGCGAGCCGGCTGTTGATTGCCGTTCGGCCAGTAGCCGCCGAGCGGCAGTTTGCCGCAGTCGTCGAACAGGAGGCTCAGACGCGGGGGTTAGAAGTAAACGCAGTCGTTGTCGGGCCTCCCCAGGAACTGCGGCGGCAGCTTGCGGCCTGCGTCGAGGCGAACGAGTCGATTGCGGCCGTCGTGGCGACCGAACGCCCGGCGACCTGGCTGGTGCTCACTGAGATGGGTGAACTGTTTCCAACGTTGGGTCAGCCACCGATCAGGACGCCCTCCTCGGTGCTCTGGCCGACCTTCCTCAAGGCTGCAAACATTCTCAACATCGCCAATCAGATCACGGTGATTGCGATCATGGCAATTGGGATGACGCTGGTGATTATCACTGGCGGCATCGATCTGTCGGTCGGCAGCCTGGCGGCGTTGGCTGCGGTGGTGGTGGCTCTGCTCATTCGCGATTTCGCCGGTGGCACGGAGGCGGGGATGACCGGCATGCTGCTGGCATCATCCGCGGCAATCATGTGTTGTGGGTTGGCCGGCGCGGTATCGGGGGGCATGGTCATCTTATTTGGCGTTCCTCCATTCATCGTGACGCTGGCGATGATGCTGGTGGCCAGTGGCCTGGCGTCACTGCTCTCGGGTGGTGAGTCAATTGCTGAACTGCCTGATCGATTTGTCTGGCTGGGACGGGGAACGGGAATCGTTGGTTTGCCGCATGCGGTGCTCCTGATGCTCCTCCTCTACGGTGCTGCCCATGTCCTGATGACCTGGACGGTCTTCGGACGCCGTCTCTATGCGGTCGGGGGCAATCGGGAGGCGGCCCGGCTGTCGGGCGTGCCGGTGGGCGGCGTCATTCTGTCTGCCTACGTGCTTGCTGGTCTGCTGGCGGGCCTTGGGGGGGTGATCCTGGCCAGTCAACTCAAAAGCGGTTCGCCCACCTACGGCAATATGTACGAGCTCTACGTGATCGCAGCGGTGGTCGTAGGAGGAACATCACTCGCCGGCGGCGAGGGCAAGATGTTTGGCACGCTCGTCGGTGCATTGGTGATTGCGGTGATCCAAAATGGCATGAATCTG
>CAZKSP010000354.1:0-3183 GCA_964555385.1 uncultured Chitinophagaceae bacterium | reverse complement strand
CCGAAAGCCGATTGAGCGCAAACGCCGGCCTGGCAGAGTAACGCAGCAGATGCTCCAGGCTCCGGAAGTACCCCGGCACGTCCCGATCAGCAGGTGAGATCCGAACGCTGGCATCGACGGAGAATCCGCTGTGCTGCCAGGTGAGCATGTCAGCGGCGGCCTCACGGCTGAGAAAACCCTTCCGGCAAAACCACCGCACCAGCCGCAGCCGTACCCGTTGGGTGACGGTTGCCAGATCTGATGCAGTAATCTGGCTGCTTCGCCGTCCTTGCCAGAGACCAAAGAAGCTCGCTCTCGGGCCAACGGTAGCCTTTTCAGGCAGAGCCTAGAGTGACCAGCAACGATCGGAGCAATTCGGTGTTCGCTGGCGGATGTTAATCAGCGGTCGGGGAGTCACGAGGGAGAGGCGGCGGTTGCCGACCGCTCGCGAGAGTCGAGCAGGATCGTCACGGGTCCGTCGTTGATCAGGCTCACCTGCATATCGGCGGCGAACACGCCCTGCTGCGGTCGCCGGCCGGTGTGACTTTCCAGCTGGTTTAGGAACAGCTCGTAGAGCGGCACTGCTTCCTCCGGTCGGGCGGCCTGTACGAAGCTGGGTCGGTTGCCCTTGCGGGCGTCGCCAAGCAGGGTGAACTGGCTGACCACCAACAGGTTGCCATCAACGGCCCGGACATCGCGGTTCATCTTGCCGGCGTCGTCGGGAAAGATTCTCAGCTGCACGACCTTGCCGGCCAGCCACTCGGCATCGGCTGGGGTGTCACCCTGCTCCACCCCGACGAGGATCAATAGGCCGCGGCCAATTTTCGCCGTCTGCCGGTTGGCAATCGTCACGCCCGCCTGAGAAACCCGTTGGATGACGGCCCGCATCAAAGTTCCTTGAATGAGACAGCGACGGCTCACCTGCCGGGCGATAGTATGCAAAATAGATCGTCCGTGGTGTCGGACTGCCGTGGTTCTGCCGTATCCGCTGCCAGCGGACGGGAACCGGCCGGCCTTGGCCGACACCGGATAGACGGTCTGGTTTGCATGGAAAAGTGCAGAGGGTATCGTGTCGCTTGAGCTTTCCTTCAACGAGTATGGGGCCGGTCCACCGCTGGTTGTCCTCCACGGCCTGTTCGGCTCAAAGCGGAACTTCTCAGCCATCGCCCGGCGGTTGGCCGACGCCTTCCAGGTCATCACGGTCGATCTGAGGAACCACGGCGAGAGCCCCTGGGACAATCGGCATGACTATCCGGCCCTCGCTGCCGATGTCGCCCAGCTGATCGAGCGGCAGCTTGGTGGGCCGGCAGCGGTGATCGGTCACAGCATGGGGGGCAAGGCGGCGATGCTGCTGGCCCTCACCCGGCCTGAACTGGTTGAGCGGCTGGTGGTGGTCGATATTCCTCCGGCCCGGTCGCGGGGAACACCGATTGACTACGTTCATGCCATGCAGGCGGTCCCATTGGCCCAGCTTTCTCGCCGGAGCGAGGTTGAAGAGGCCCTGGCTACGGTGATTGTCGATCCGGTGGTCCGCGGCTTTCTGGTGACCAACATCGCCAGCCGGCCAGACGGCTTGGCCTGGATTCCGAATCTCGATGCGATCGAGCGGCAGTTCGACACCATCCTGGACTGGCCGACCTTACCTGCGGGCACACAGTACCCCGGGCCGACGCTGTTTTTGACCGGGGCGACCTCAGCCTTTGTCGCGCCGGCGCACGAGCCCGTGATTCGTCAGCTGTTTCCAGCGGCACGGCTTGAGCAGATTGCAGCCGCCGGTCACTGGGTCCATGCCGAACAGCCAGAGGCATTTCTGGCAGCCGTGAGGCGATTTTTGAAGGGCTGATGTGAGGGGGTGACGCCCGTCAACGTCCCCCAGGAATTTTTCTGAAGGTGGGGTCGAAGGCTTCTCATTCGGAAAAAGCGTCTTTGCACCCCTCTGTTTCCGATACTGAGAATCGAGGAGGCAGTTTTCATGGAGCAGCTGATGACTGAATCATCTTCCGTCCATCTCCAGCCATGCGATGGTACCCATGTGGCTGCAATCCGAGAGATCTTCAACGAGGTCATCCTGGGATCGACCGCGCTGTTTGAGTACGAGCCCCGGTCACTGGCGACTGTGACCGCCTGGTTTGCGTCCAAACAGGCGGCCGGCCTTCCCGTGCTCGGCTGCTTCAGTGCCGAGACGCTCCTCGGCTTTGCCAGCTATGGACCTTTTCGGCCGTTCGCGGCCTATCGACTGACCGTCGAGCACTCGGTTTATGTGCATGCTGATCACCGGGGACGCGGCGTCGGCCGAGCCCTGCTGGGTGGCATCATCAACGAAGCGAGCGTCCGCGGGCTGCACCTGATGGTTGCGGGCATCGAGTCAACCAATCGGGCCAGCATCGAACTGCACAAGCGTTTTGGATTCACCCATGCCGGCACGATTCATGAAGCGGGCCGCAAGTTTGACCGCTGGCTCGATCTCGACTTTTACGAGAAGCGGCTGCCGGACCCCACCGGATAGATAAGGCCAGTAAGGTTGGGGCACTTTCGCACGCGTCACGCTCGCCAGCAACCGCCAAATAGCTGGCTCATGCTACCTCCTCAGCAAAAGTCGTTCGCTCGCGTGAGCGTCCTGGGCTGACCCAAGCACCACATTGTTTGCGGGCAAACTGGCTTGGTTCCCAGAGGTTGTTGGGGCGGCATCCCAGAATGTTCCTTCTTGCGCTGCCTGGGTTTCAAAGGCCTCAAACTGTCTCACCATGGCGGCTACCCGTTCCGGCTCTTCCGCCGCGCGGTCAAAGCGTTCGCCGAGATCATGCTCAACTTGGAAGAGCAACGGTTTTTCGCGGCTGGCGGCAAAGCCATAGTTTGATCCCGTCTGCGAATGCAGCCGCACGTGCATTTTCCAGGGGCCAAACCGCATCGCCGAGGGCCGATTGTCTCCGGCTGAATAGAAGAAGGGCTGGTCGGGAAGCTCTTCAGGATTGTTGTCTGGCAGGAGCGCGGGGCGAAGATCGCGACCATCGATGGTGCGGTCTGTCGGAAGCCCAGCACCCGTCAGGGCGAAGACTGTTGGCAGCACATCCAGAGTGCTGGCGGTCGAGGGCTCGATTACGTTTGAGCGGAACACGCCCGGCCAGCAGAAGATGCCCGCAACGCGATGGCCACCCGCCCAGGTTGAACCCTTGCCGTCTCGAAAAGGGGTGGCATAGCCGATGC
>CAZKSP010000353.1:0-3201 GCA_964555385.1 uncultured Chitinophagaceae bacterium | reverse complement strand
CAGGATGTCGTTATACGCCCATTCCAGAGTCGGACGATAGTAGAACATCAACAGAACGCCGGTGACGGTCTCAACCAAGAACAAGAAGAAGGTCACGCCCCCCATGCACCAGGTGAACGAAAGGGCGATTCCCTGCTTTTTGATCGAGACAGGGTGAAGGTGAAGAAAGAAGTTCGTCAACATCACCACGATCCGATTTCGCCTGTCAAGCGGCATCGGATGCCGGAAGATGCTCTTCCAAATCTGAGAGTTTCGGATTGTTTCGCCAATCGCCATCAGTGTTGATCCGGCTACGAGAGATTGAGGGCACCCGCTCGGCGGGCAGATGAACTGGTTTACGCTGTGACAAACGACTCGGGATCGTTCCATTGCCCGAGTTCTTCCTGAAACGACTTGCTCTTGTCGACTTCAAGTTGGCCGTCGTCCGCAATCCGAATCGCGTACCGTTCCAGCGGCCTCGGAGCAGGACCCTCGAAGTTGATGCCGTCTTTGTAGAAGCCACTGCCGTGACAGGGACACTTGAACTTTTGCTCGGCCTCGAGCCAATTCGGCGTGCAGCCAAGGTGCGTACAGACCGTCTTGAGAGCGTAGATCTGTTGCACGCCTTCAAAATCGCTGTTGACGACCCAGACGCCATATTGGGCGACGTATTTGGTTTCGACTTTGCCAACTGGGAACCCTTCTTTGCTGCCGACTTTGAATCGGCTCGGGGGTTCAGCCAGCACGTTCGGGAAGAAAAATCTTGCAAGCCCCAGCCCAAATAGACCACCGGTCATTGAGAGAGCGGTGAAACCGACCGCCATAAATGATCCCACTGCATAGCTTAAAAAGCCCCTGCGTTCTTCAGTGGCAGCCGATTTGGCAGGCTTCGTCGCCGCAGGCCTCGTGGGCCGCGGCGGAACCGGACGCGGTGGAGCCTTGGCGGCAGACCGAGCTGGCGGCTTGGCGACAACGGGCGCCTCGGCCTTCCCGACCGGCCCCGGCTTGGCACCACTTCGGGCAGCGGCGAGGATGCTCGCTGTATCCCGCTGAACGTTTTTCTTGGGACCGGCCACAGGGGCCGCGGGCTTCTTCGCAGCGGCCGGCTTCCCTGCCGCAGCTTTGGCGACAGGCTTGGGCTTGGCAGGGGCCGCGTCGGCGGGGCTACCAGCCGCCCCTTTGGATCGCGCCATCGCCAAGATGTCTTTGACGCTCGGGCGACCAGCACTGCCAGGCTTGGGGGCCGCTGGCGTTGCTGGGGGCGATTCGGCGGCCGATTGCGGTGCTTCGGCCTGAGGCGCCGGTTGATCGGCCGGCGTTGCATCTTCTTTCGCCGCCGCTTTGCCTTCCCCGCGGGCGGCAGCAAGAATTTCCGCTACTGACATCTTTTTTTTGTCAGCCATGAAGCACCCTCACCCGTTCAGTCCGCAACTGGTTTGCCAGCAGACCGGTCAACGAAAAAACCATCATGGGGAACCTGCGCGGCAACCGCTAATTGTACGTGGCTTTTCACCGCATATCGTGGTATCGACCGAGGAAAATCAGCGAAAAACCGGGGAATATGCGACTTCGTGATTTTTTTCACAAACTCTTCTCATACTTTATCCGCGGCGCCGTAGGTGTCAACGTCGGCTCTTCGGTGTTCCCTCCCGTAAAACTGGCACTCGGGAATCTCTCAAGGTCCGGGCTTTCCGAAAACGACGCGGCCGCCACAATGCAGCCTGCGGCGGTGGTCGCGGCACACAGGCCGCTGAGTTCCTCTCCTTTGACCGCCGTTGGCTACAAACTGCGGAGACATATAAAGCATTATGCAACAGAAACAGCGGGTTTTAGTTGTTGGGAACGGTGGGCGGGAACACGCGATCGCCTGGAAACTTGCCCTGGATGGGGCCGAAGTTTTCACGGCGCCGGGCAATGCCGGAACCGCTCTATGCGGGACCAACATCGCCGTGCAGGCGACCGACACCGAGGCGATCATTGCGGCCTCTAAAAGGTACGGCATCGATCTCGTCGTAGTCGGCCCTGAGGCTCCGCTCGTTGCCGGCCTCGTCGATGCACTGACTGCCGCCGGCATTCGAGCCTTCGGGCCCTCGGCTCAGGCGGCTCAACTCGAAGGCAGCAAGATCTTCTGCAAGGAAATCATGCACGCTGGCGACATTCCGACAGCCATGCACCGGCAGTTTCACTCGATGGAACATGCACAGGAGTTTCTTGAGGCCCGCGAAGACGAACCGGTGGTGGTCAAGGCCGACGGCCTGGCAGCCGGCAAAGGAGTCTTCGTCTGCGATAACCGAGCCGACGCGATCGCTGCCGTTGAGCAACTCCGCTGCGATCCTCAGTTCAGCAAAGCCAGTCGCGGGGTGCTGATTGAAGAGCGGCTCGATGGTGTCGAAGTCAGCATCATGGCAATCACCGACGGCCGGACAATCGTCACGCTACCGCCGTTACAGGATCACAAGGCCGCCTACGACGGTGACGAAGGCCCAAACACCGGTGGGATGGGGGCCTTCTGCCCAGCCCCGTTCGTTGATGACACCCTTCGCCAGGAGATTGAAGAACGTATTCTTGTTCCGACCGTGCATACGATGCGTCGACGACACACACCGTTTCATGGCGTCCTCTACGGGGGGCTGATGCTCACCGCGCAGGGGCCCAAGGTGCTGGAGTTCAATGTTCGCTTCGGTGACCCCGAATGCCAGGCGTTGCTGGCACGGATGGAATCAAGCCTCCTCGATCTCCTCGATGCGGCCGTCGATCGCCGGCTCGCCGAACTCGCCCCACTTCGCTGGAAAACCGGAGCGAGTGTTAGCGTTGTGATGGCATCAGAAGGCTATCCCGGTACGGTCACTGCAGGCCTGCCAATTCGCGGACTCGACCGGGCAGCCGCACTTGCCGACGTCGAGGTATTTCATGCCGCAACAAAAATCGACCCTGCCGATCCGCACCAGATCCTGGCAACCGGTGGCCGGGTGCTTGCGGTCACCGCCACTGGGAGTTCACTGGCCAGAGCCAAATTGCGGGCCTATGAGGGCGTCCGAGAAATCCGTTGGCGGGGCGGCTGGTGCCGCAAGGACATCGCCGACAAGGGACTTCGGCACGAGCGGGAGCAGGCCGCCCATCTCGGAAAGAGCCCTGAGGAAGTGCGTCAACTCGTTGAACGTCGGCAGCTCTCATCGCTTCGAGACACTGCCGGGCCAAAGTTTCGGATAGAGGAACTTGATC
>CAZKSP010000352.1:0-3210 GCA_964555385.1 uncultured Chitinophagaceae bacterium | reverse complement strand
CATCCTGCCGCCGGGTGGCAGTTGGTTGGCTCGGGAAATCCCATGCGGCACGCCTTGGCGTCCCCGCGCGGACGAGCTCCTATTCGTCCGTGACGCACCCCTGCGACGCGGGGGCGACGCAGCGGATGTATTTCGCCAGCATGCCCCGGTTGAACTTCGGGGCCGGCTGCTGCCAGACTGCTTTTCGCTGGGCCATCTTCTCATCGCTGACTTCCACCACGATGGTTGCCTGCTCGGCGTCGATCACCACAGTGTCCCCGTCCTGCACAAGGGCGATCGGACCACCTTCATAGGCCTCCGGCACAACATGCCCGACAATGAAACCGTGTGATCCAACCGAAAAGCGGCCGTCGGTAATCACAGCGACATCAGCCCCAAGCCCAGCTCCCATCAAGGCTGAGGTGGGGGTAAGCATCTCGGGCATGCCCGGCCCCCCCTTGGGTCCCTCATAGCGGATGATCACCACGTCACCCCGGTGGATGCCTCCGTTTTCAAGGGCTGCCAGCATATCCTCTTCGCTATCAAACACTCGGGCGGGCCCCGCAAACCGCGAACCCTCCTTGCCGGTGATCTTCGCTACGGCTGTCCCGGGAGCAAGATTCCCGGTGAGAATCGTAATATGGCCGGTTGGCTTCAGTGGCTGTTCCACCGGCTGAATGATCTTCTGTCCCTCAGCCAACCCCTTGCTGCCAGCCAGATTTTCAGCGAGCGTCTTGCCGGTCACTGTCAGGCAGTCGCCATCGAGCAGCCCTTTTTCGAGCAGGTATTTCATCAGGCCGCTCGTGCCGCCAATCGAGTGGAGATCTTCCTGAACAAATTTACCACTCGGCTTAAGGTCGGCGAGGTAGGGGATTCGCTTGGAAACGGCCTGGAAATCGGCTGGCTCAAGTGACACGCCAACGCTACGGGCCATGGCGATGAGGTGCAGCACCGCGTTGGTTGAACCACCCAGAGCCATGATCACCACCATGGCATTTTCAAAGGCTCGGCGGGTCATGATGTCCCGCGGCTTGAGGTCACGCTCAAGCAGGTGCAACAGAACCTCGCCAGCCCGGCGACATTCGGCCAACTTGTCGGGATGCTCAGCCGGAATCGAGGCCGAGTCGGGAAGGGCCATGCCCATCGCCTCGATCGCAGTGGCCATGGTGTTGGCGGTGTACATGCCGCCGCAGGCCCCAGCACCGGGGCAGGCATGACGCACAATATCACTTCGGCGGTCATCATCGATGCGGCCAGCTACATACTCGCCGTAGCACTGGAAGGCCGAGACGATATCCAGCGGCGTGCCATCGGCAAGGTGCCCCGGCTTAATGGTGCCGCCATAGACCATCAAAGCCGGCCGATTGAGCCGGCCCATCGCGATCAGGCAGCCCGGCATGTTCTTGTCGCAGCCGGGAATTGCCACCAGGCCGTCATACCACTGGGCCTGCATGACCGTCTCGATTGAGTCGGCGATAATATCCCGAGATGGCAGCGAAAAGCTCATCCCGTCGGTCCCCATCGAGATGCCGTCACTGACACCGATGGTGTTGAATCGCATGCCGACAAGACCGCTTGCCACCACTCCCTCGCGAACCGCTGCTGCAAGCTTATCGAGATGCATGTTGCAGGTGTTACCCTCGTACCACATGCTTGCGATGCCAATTTGCGGCTTTGTAAGGTCATCGGCTGACAGGCCGGTGCCGAGCAGCATCGCCTGCGAGGCCCCTTGAGCCCGTGGCTGAGTGATTCGAGAACTGTATCGATTGAGCGTGGCCATTGATGGACTCCGGTGGAGGGATTTCTGGCAGAATAGTGGCTTCCGCATCGCAAGAAAAGTGACCGCTATGCCGCCCCCACCTGAGTTCATCTTCCTTGACGTCGGCAACGTGCTCGTGTCGTTCGACCATGCCCGGGGGCTTCGGCAGATCGCCGCGGCCAGCGGGGTCGATCTCCCGGTTGTCGAGAGTTTTTTTCACGACCGTGAACTGCAGCCAAGGCTGGAAGCGGGGGCGATCAGCTGGCCCGCCGCCCATGCCGACTTTTGCAGGAGCACCGGAGCGACGGTCTCGATTGAAGATTTCTCGCTGGCGGCTGGTGACATTTTCAGCCTGCGGGTCGAGATGCTGCCGGTACTGGCCGCTCTCTGGCGGCGGCGAATGCGGGTTGGCCTGCTCTCGAACAGTTGCGAGCCGCATTGGCAGTTCATCTGCAACAGTGGCTATGCCCTGCTGCCCGCGAGCTTTCCGATCACTGTCCTCAGCCACGAGGTCGCTGCCGCCAAGCCTGCTGAAGCCATTTACAAACGTGCCGCCGAAGCGGCCGGCGTTGCACCGGAACAGATTTTTTTCTGCGACGATATCGAGGCTCACGTCAACGCCGCCCGGGCCGCCGGCTGGGATGCCGAGATTTTTCATTCGGCAAGCCGTCTAGTCGACGACCTCAGCCGCCGGGGCGTCCGGCTCGGCCTCTGACTCACTGCAGTGGTTTCAGCACCGCGAGCAGCTCCCGCTCCTCGATCCGCCCCTCGAGCAGAACCGCCTCCCTGTAGGTAAGCACCGGCACCCGCAGCCCAAAGTTCTCTCTGGCAGCCGTATCGGCATCGACATCGACCAGTCGACAGGACACTGCATGTGCGGCCAGCAAGTCCTCGACCCGCTCACAGAGGTGGCAGCCGGCCCGGGTATAAAGTGTCAATTGGGAAATCATCCGGATTTTCTCTCTTCGAGCGAATTGGAGCCACCATGGTATGCTACTGGGAGCAGTGAAAGCCCCTTTTGTGGTTTTTTCGCCCGGTGAAACTCCTTCTCGGGGCTCTCCGGACCGTTTGGCCGCAGACGTTCACATGACCAGTGAATCGCCTGTCGGCCACTCCAAGCCCATTTCTGCCTTGTCGCAACAATCGCATGAGCCGCGAGGCCACCACCATTGAAGAGTTTCTGACCGTGCTGCGAAAAAGCGGCCTGGTCGAAGCATCCCAAGTCGACCAGGTAGCGGCTCCGTGGAAGGGTGCCACCGGGCCGCTGCCCGACGCCCTGCCTGAAGCCTTCAAGAAGGCCGGCCTCCTTACCGACTGGCACATCCGCCAACTGCGAAAGGGAAAACACAGGGGTTACTTCCTGGGCCAGTACAAACTGCGACAGGAACTCGGTAAGGGCGGCATGAGTGCCGTCTACCTGGCTGAGCACACCGGCATGAAGATGCCCGTGGCAATCAAGGTGCTGCCGGTGA
>CAZKSP010000351.1:0-3211 GCA_964555385.1 uncultured Chitinophagaceae bacterium | reverse complement strand
CGCCAATCCTGCCGTCGATTCCACACTGCCCCGCCGAGGTGGAACAACTCATCGTGTATTTGACCGAGAGCAATCCGGCCCGCCGCTATGCCGATGCCGCCGAGGCGGCCGATGCCATTGCGGCCTGCCTGGGCCAGCCGGCGGTTAGCCCATCTCTGCCAGCAGCGCGGCCTCCGGTTGCCAATCTGATTGCCGCCGCTGCCGCAGCATCGACTGAGCAGCCTGCCCCAAAATTGAGCCAGCGGCAGACGTGGCTGCCGGTCGTCGTCGGCGGCGTGACAGCGGCGGTGGTCGTGCTGATTGGCATGACCGCTCTCTTCATCCGCTGGGGAACTTCAGCAACCGTGCCGGGCGATGCCGTCGAGGTCGCTTCGGCAGAATCCGAAGCTGCCGATGAATCAAAGCCGTTGGCCGCAGCCGACAGCGGGAATGCCGCACCAGACCCGAGTGATCGCTTTCTGGTGGAAAGCGACGATCAGCTACCCTGGCTGCCCCCAACTGCCGGCAGTCAGCCGAGTTTGCGGTACCTCCCAGCAGGCTCGCAGCTGATGCTGCTTGCACGGCCGGCAGAGCTGCTGGCCACGGCCGATGGCCGCCTGCTGCTCCAGGCAGGTGATGCGGCTCTTGCCCGGGCGGTGGCAGAACTCGAGCGGCTGCTCGGCCAGCCGCTGGCCGAAATCGAGCAGTTGCAAATTGGCTGGCAGGCAGACGCTGACGGGCTGCCGCTGCTGGGCATCTGGGCTCGCGGTCTCAAGCCAGCAGTTGCCGATTCTGAGTTGAGTGCCGCCGACGGAACGGCAGCTGTTGAGCAGGTGGGCAGCTGGACCCGCTGGCGGCCGCCAGCCGGGGCTGGCCGTGAGGTAGTGGTCGCTTCATCGTCGCTGCTAGAGCCTTTGATGGCCGCAGCCGACGTGTCGGGGCAGCTGCCGCGTAGCATGCGTCCGCTCCTGTCAGTGCTCGATGACCAACGGCAGCTGACCCTGTTCGGTTCCCCCCACTACTTCGTTCACGACGGCCGCAGCCTGCTGCCGCCGGCCATGCTGCCGCTGCTTGATCCGCTTGAACAGCTTGTGGGAGCGGACTGCCCGGCGGCGGCGGTCTCGCTGCACCTCGATGATCGCACCTATGTCGAACTCGACGCAGTCAGCCCGGCTGTCGGTTCTGCCCGTGGGCTTGAGCGACAGGTTGAGCAGCGGCTGACCGCCCTGGCTGACGCGGTGGAAGAAGTCATCAGCCAGCGGAATCTGGCAGCCTACGGCAAGCGGCTAGTGTTGCGGCTGCCGTCGTTGGTGAGGCTGTTCGAGCGGCAACTGCGGGTCGGCATCGAGCACCGTGATCTGATTGTTGCCAACGCCTATCTGCCCCAGTTCTCAGGGCATAACATCGCGGCGGCTGCAACGGTGCTGCTGGAGCAGATAGCGGCCGATCCAGAGGGCGAGGCGTCGACACCAGCAACGGCGTCAGCAAAGCCGCCGGAGACGCTCGCCCAACGGCTGCAGCGGCCCGTCAGCATCGCCTTCGCCCGAGATACGTTGGAAACAGCGATTCAGATGCTGGCGGAGGAGTCCGGCATCCCCATCGAAATTGCCGGACCCGATCTTGAGCTTGAGGGCATCACCAAGAACCAGTCGTTTGGCCTCGAGCAGCGGGGGGTGCCGGCCGACGTGGTGCTGCAAACGATTCTGCAAAAAAGCGACGGCGGTGCCGACAAGCTGGTCTACGTTGTGCGACAGCAGGGGGGGCAGGAGCAGATCGTCGTGACAACACGCAAGGCGGCTGAGAAGCGGGGTGAGTCGCTGCCGGACGCTTTTACAGCTTCAGACGCACCAGTCTCAGCGGCAGACTAGCTGGCCGTGGAAAAGCCTCCATGGGCCTCGCCTTAGGCATGCGGGCCCCTAAAAGCCCACCTAGGCAATCTTAAAAACACGAAAGGGTTTGGGGGCTGCCGTTCGGAGCATCCAAGCGGCGGCTGACCATTTCAACAGTCTGACAGGCCCGGTGGTTGACACCGACCAGATCTTTCCGGACGCTCCAAGTGGTGGACGTAGACATTCTGGAGTGTGGCGATGATTATTGTGATGAAGGCCGGTGCAAGCCCTGAGCAGGTTGGACAGGTGACTGAGCGAGTCGAGGAACTGGGGCTGAAGCCCCACGTGATTGAGGGCACCGAGCGGACGGTGGTCGCGGTGGTCGGCTCGGAGAAAGATGCCGCCCTCAGTGGCATGGAGACATTGCCGGGCGTTTCTCGGGTGCTGCCAATTCTCGCTCCATACAAGGTGGCCAGCCGCGAGGTGCAGCCGGAGCAGACGGTGGTGACAGCCGGGCCGCTGGTAATTGGTGGCGGTCGGGTGGGAGTCATCGCTGGTCCCTGTTCAGTCGAGTCGCGGGAGCAGATCATCGCCTCGGCCCGGGCGGTCAAGGAGGCGGGTGCAGCTGGGCTGCGGGGTGGAGCATTCAAGCCACGGACCAGCCCCTACAGCTTTCAGGGGCTCAAGGAAGAGGGGCTGCAGTTGCTGGCCGAGGCCCGCGAGGAGACTGGCCAGGCAATCGTGACAGAAGTGGTCGCTCCCGAGGACGTGCCACTGGTGGCCCGTTATGCCGACGTGCTGCAGATCGGTGCTCGCAACATGCAGAACTATCGGCTGCTTGAGGCGGTGGGCCGCTGCGACACGGCGGTGCTGCTCAAGCGGGGACCGGCCGCAACGGTCGATGAGATGCTGCTGGCAGCTGAATACATCCTTGATGGCGGCAACCGGCAGGTGATGCTTTGCGAGCGGGGCATCCGCACCTTCGAAGCTCATACCCGGTTCACCCTGCCACTGGCAACCGTGCCCTGGCTGCAGGCCCGGACTCACCTGCCGGTGGTCGTTGACCCCAGTCACGGAACCGGCCACGCCTCCCTCGTGCCGAGCATGGCGGCGGCGGCGGTGGCGGCAGGTGCCGACGGCCTGATCATCGAGGTCCACCCCGATCCGGCCAACGCCGCCAGCGACGGCGGCCAGACACTCGACTTTGCCGCTTTTGAGCAGACGATGACCACCTGCCGTCGGGTCGCCGAGGCTGTCGGCCGCAGGATGGGATAAGCGCGGCGAGTATCGGCAACTGAACCCCTGACGGTTCC
The DNA here is from genome assembly GCA_964555385.1 of uncultured Chitinophagaceae bacterium. Classification (GTDB taxonomy): domain Bacteria; phylum Planctomycetota; class Planctomycetia; order Pirellulales; family UBA1268; genus UBA1268. The sequence continues at coordinate 90 of CAZKSP010000351.1, read as the reverse complement.
CCTCAGGCTGCTCGAGCGGAAGGTGTCACGGCAGCGATATCATCGAAGGGGTGAGTTGCTGGGAAGGGCCGTAGGGGTAGCGACCGTGTG
>CAZKSP010000350.1:0-3242 GCA_964555385.1 uncultured Chitinophagaceae bacterium | reverse complement strand
GCATCACAGCAAACGCGACGGCTACCAAACCCAGCTCGCATACTGGCACTACAAGCGGAGCGAGTACCTCAAATACCAAGCTGAGCATGACGCCAAGAGCGAGGCCGAGCGACGGGAGGACCTCGACGCCGTCAGCTCGGCGACGACCAATGCCAGCTTCGACCCGGCCGACTCGATCGTGCCGGCTGACCCCGAGCGGAATTCGCCGTTTCGCGTCATGATCGAAATCAACCAGCTCGGCGATGGCAATGAGCACCATGCGGACCAGCCAGCGCTGGTCTATTCAGTTGAGGTGGACAATCGCGACCCGCGCACCTTTCAGGTACTTGAGATTGTCGGCTACCCGAAGGCCGAGCAGGGGGAGGACGGCGAAACCACGTGGTCGCTCTACTACGTCGATGAAACGATCACAACGGCGGTCGACCTGCTGGACAGCGCGGTTTTGAAAATTGCGAGGGGCAACCGATGAAGGATAGCCGTCGCTGGATCGCTTGCCTGGTCGCCGCAGTGATGCTCTGCGGTCTGGCCTGGTCTGTGAGCATGCCAACCAGCGGTAACTTTGCCCAATTCACCGGCAGGGCCTTCGCAACGACCTACAAGGTCACGTATGCCTACGGCCCGGACGTTGAGGCCGTGCAACTCGCGGTCCAAGAAGAGCTTGATCGCATCGATGCCATGGCCTCAACGTGGCGTGATGATTCAGAGTTGATGCGTTACAACCATGCGGCCGACCCCGGCACGTTCAAGCTCTCGCAAGAACTGGCGGACCTGATCGAGCGTGCTCAGCAGATCGAGGTGCAAACAGGCGGCGCGTTCAGCCTGCGGCCCGATGGGCGGGACCTCGACCTCTCGGCCATCGCCAAGGGCTATGCCGTCGACCGTGTCGCCGAGCTTATGCAGAACCGGTTTGGTATAACCGATGGCCTGGTTGATATTGGTGGCGAGGTGTGCGGCTTCGGCGACGGGCCCAAGGGTGACGGCTGGCGGGTCGGGCTCTATGCCCCCCAAGGCATTCCCAACTCGGTAGCGGCGCAGACGCATCTCCAGCTCCACAACACCTCCATTGCCACCTCTGGCGACTCCTTCAAGGGCGACCACCTCCTCGACCCTGCTACCGGCCAACCCGTTGCCAATGACTTGTGCTCGGCCTCGGTCATCCAGCCGAGCAACGCCACCGCCGATGCATACGCTACCGCGTTGTATGTCATGGGCCATGACCGCGGTCTGGCCTGGGCCAAAGAGAACGGTACCCAGGTGGTTTTCTTGCTCAGGGACGGCACCCGGCGGGAGCACGTGCCGGATTAAGGTGATAGGACGGTCAACGGCACTTTCGCAAGCATCGCACCTGCCAGAAATATCCGAACAGATGGCTGCTGCTCCCTTTTGAGGGAAGCTCGCGGACTCTCCCGCCTCGTAAACGGCAGAAAAAGGAGAGAAAGAGCGAAACCACGCGGAGAATTTAGCCATCGGCGCAGACCGCTTCCGGGTCGCATTCAATGCGGCGGTGCGATCGAGCGTCGTGAAGGGCGGGGCGCCCGCTCTCAGCGGTGATGAATGTAGATCACGGGCAGATCATCCGGTATGCCACCGTTTTCAGTCTGCCTCATCATTGGTCATCGGGACACAACATATGACAAGACTTTCGTTGCGGCATATCGCCCCGTAGGAGGCGGCTGCCCTCACCGACCAGCCACAAATAATGGTCCGGCGGGTCAGCCCCAAAGGTCTGAAACGCAGACCCACCAATCGGTGGATCATTCGTGCACTTAAAAATTGCTGTTCCTTCATCGATTTCATCAAACATGGCGACATACGCCGAAGTGTTTCCCGCCAATGAGCTCTGACGGACGACTTTGTACCTGTGAGGTCTTCGCTGGGTAAGCTCTGTGCAAGCCTCCTCTCGCGGAATGACCGGAAAATCACCTTGCGCCCCACGGACAGTCGAAACCACAAGCAGCCACGCCACCAACAAAATTCGTCGTTTCATTGTCATTCGGTTCTCAGCGGACGGCCTCGAGGCGAGACAGCTGCGCTCTTGTTGTAGTCGTGTATCGTGTGCAGACGTCCGTCTGCCGTTCCGCATAAACTCATCGCGTGTCACACCGGAAGTTTTTTGGCTGATACGAGGATTTCTCTGGCATCGATTCCAAACAACACGCTAAACGGGGTGTGGCGGTTGTGTCATCTTTGGTCCGGGCACGTGGCGGCTTATTCCACCGCCTCAAAGAGTTGGACTTCGTCCACGTAAAATTTCCCAACAAAACCATCTGTTGGAAAGAAGCGAATGGTGACATCGGAATGGTCACCACTTTCGAAAGAGCATTGAAATTCCTTCCAAGCATTTCCCACGGTTGTATCCATAACGATCTGCGCCGTCTCGTCAAAGCGGTCGGAGGTGTCAAAGACAACCTTTCCTTCAGATCCCGGCTCGAAATAAATCTTGAAACGTGAAACATAGCGATGCTGTGGAACCAGCCGGACCGTCTGCCGAATACTCTGCTCTCGTGGCTGGATGTCTGCCACCATAAGAGAAAAGGTGCCATCCGACTTCTGCTGCCTAGACCGCTCAAACACACCGTCTCGGTAGGCCCAGCTGCTGCCGTGCTTCAGATCATTCTCAAATGAGCCATTAGCAATTAGGTTTTTTCCCTGCACCTCAAACCCCAGGTCTTGCGGCGGTAGGTACGGAAGGCGGGGGCCTGCATTGCCATTTCCCTTTTTCCAGACAAAGGTATCGCCGTGCAAAAACAGGTCTTTCACCACATTTAACCTTGGCTCAGGTGCAGCAAATGTTTTCGGGGCGACCCGCCTTAACTCACGAATGCGCTCTGCATAGCCAGGGTCATGAGCAAGATTCACCCATTCATGGGGATCAGCCTGGACGTCATACAGTTCCTCGCCGTCATCCCCATAGCGGATATACCGCCACTGCCGATTGATGACGGCATACTCACCCGGCTGAAGATATGGCAGCAGGACACTGCGATCTTTCGCGTTGTCCGGATCGGCAAGTGTCTTTGCGAGCGACTGGCCCTCAAGATGCTGGAGCGGAGGCTCCAAGTTACATTGCTCAACGAACGTTGGGTAAATATCAATTAAGCTAACGGTGACGTCTGTCTTTTGGCCCTGCGCGATGCCGGGGCCAGCCCAAATAAAGGGCACGTTTGACGTTCGTTCCCAGAGCGTGTGCTTTCCCCAGTCGCCTTTCTCGCCATGGTGATACCCATGGTCACTCCAAAGTA
>CAZKSP010000349.1:0-3245 GCA_964555385.1 uncultured Chitinophagaceae bacterium | reverse complement strand
ATCCATTTACGCACAGCCTTTTCCGCCGCGATCACAGTCGAATGGCTCCGCCGACCGAAATAACGGCCAATTTCCGTCAACGCAGCCCCGGTGTGTTTACGAGCCAGAAACATCGCCAACATTCGCGGATGATTAACTGCCCGCGAGCGACGTGAATTCTGCAGATCATTAGCTCCCAGTCCAAAGGCTTTGCAGACTGCTTTCTCAACATCGGCCAAACGCAAGCTCCGGCTACTCGACCGAACCAGATCGGCAAGTGATTCACGGGCCAGTTCAAGGGTCACCGGCACCCCCAGCATGTGGCTAGCAGCCTCAAGTCGATTGACACCTCCGATCAACTCCCGGGCATGCCGAGTAAGGTGATCGGCAAGGTAGCTGATCACCTCGTCGGGCAGATCAAGGCGACGACGCGCGGCCAACCCAGCGACAATGCCTCTCCGAACGTCATGGTCAGGGGGAAGAATCGCTGCCGTGATGCCACCGCGAAGTCTGCCAGTCAGTTCACTCCCAAGCCCTGCAAGCCCTTCAACATCCCGATCGCTTGCGAAGATTATCTGCTTCCCGGCTCGGTGCAGACTGTCGACCGTGCTCTGCAATTCGAGGAGGGTGGCCCGCTTACCGATAAAAAAATGAAGGTCATCAATTGCCAGCAGATCGACCGAACGACAACTCCGCCGAAACCCCGGCAGGCCAGTGCCTCGCAGGGCCTGAAGAAAGTTCGTGGTGAACTGCTCAGCCGAGAGGACCAGTGTAGTGAGTTCAGGACGTTGCTCCCGGGCATGACTGCAGATGGCTGCGAGGAGATGGCTCTTCCCGACACTCGTCGGACCATACAGCAACACCGGTGAAATCTCACCTAGCCGACTCGTCGCGAGCTCGGCTGCTGCATAGGCCATTCGATTGCTCGCACCAACCACGAAGTCATCCAGGCGGGCGGCTGGCTTCATTGGCCGAACCGGTTTTTGTTGGCCAGGCTGACGACGGCCCGAACGACTCACTCCGGTATTCCGAGAACGCCGAGCAGCCTTGTCTGGCCCGCTCCCATCTTGTCCTCCGCGCTGCGGCTGGCGCTCCGTTTCGGAGTCGGCAGCATCAGGCTGGACCGTTCCAGCAGGAAGTGGCTGCCAATCGATCTCAACCGCCCCGCCACAGACCGATTCTGCGACGTCCCGGACATCATGGCTGAACGTTTTCTGAAGCCAGTCACTCGTGAAGACAGGAGCATGGAAAAGCCTGATGGCCCATCGCTCGCCCGCCACCTGAGGGGACCGTACATTGACTCTCAGGCAGTCACCGAACCAGACGGCGAACCGTTCACCCCCAAGCCGTTCTTGAAGGGCTGCAGCAATGGCTGTGCCGGTCTTACTGGGGGCATGCTCCTGCCTACTGGAGCCGCCGCCAGGAACAGCCCGTGCCACTGCTACCGTAGCGATTTCTGCAAGGCTCTGCGGGCCAGACCGGCTTCTCCGGGGACGGCGAGCCAGCGGCCCACACCGGCCACTCTTCTCCGCATCACGACCACGATCACGCGATTTCGCCACGTCCTGCGACACTCCATGTCCCGGGAAAGGGCCCGGCGCCACTCCTTTATTTGCAGTGCATCGTGCCATTTGTCTGGCCCGATGCCGACGGTCGGTCGACACGCAAAACTATCGCCATGTCTGACGACTCACTAGCCTGACGTCACCGCCCGGCGGCTGAGTATAGAAGTGCTAGCAGTGCTGTCAAACAACGCTCGGCTGGATCACCAACAGATGCTGTTTTTCCTTTTGCGTGGGGCTACGAACGCAGCGAGGTGAACCTTTGAGCTGGTGGAAATTCTGTGCATTGAACCCATTCTCTCTCAGAGCTGTCTGATTCATTCCGACCTCACCATTGGTTTGGCACTGCTGGCAGTGGAGGTGCGAGACGACATTTTACCGCCCATTCGTGCAAGAAATCTCCTTGCGGCAAGTGCGGTCCTCGCTGATGGGCGATCAGTTCGCATATACTGCTGTTCGCAGTAATGCCGCGTCTTACCAGCAGCTGTCGCCTGGCAGCAGGCCCAAGAATTGCGGCATCGGACAGCATCGCATTCTCGTTTGGAATTCTCTCAGTGACGAAAATCTTCCAACGGCCAACAGCCCGCTGCCGGATGATGTTCGCAGTGACGACTTGGGCGATAACGATCAGCTGGCTTCATCAGGCTTCCGCTGAAAACCCGGAGCGACTCACGCCCGACGATATCGTCATCGCTGAGCCATTACAGGTCCCGCTCTCTGCGGCCAAGCCACCAGCAGATCAGCCGGCTCCGGAAACCGGAGCCGAACAGACGCCAAAGGACCCAACTTCGCCAATGGCATCGGCTGTCACAGAAAAAAAAGGTGTTGGAACCGACACGCCGACACCCCCGCCGGTAGAGAAAAAAACTCCCTCGGACATTCCCCCATCCTCCCCCTCAGCAGAGACCGCTGCAGCCTCGTCCAAGCCCAAAAGTGGCTGGCTCGGGCTGACCGTTGATGACTCGCTTGTCACTGGCCGGCTGGTGATTGTTGAAGTGACGGACCCTAGCCCGGCACACAGCGTCGGCTTGCAACCGCAGGATGTGCTCCTGGCGATTGACGGTGAGCCGCTTCAAACTGCCGATCAGCTTGCGGCTGTGCTCGCGGCGATTCCACCCCAAAAGCAGGTACAGGCGCTCATCGGCCGAACCGATGGGGTGCAGGAAGTGACGATGACTGCTGGCCCGCGACCAGTTGCCACGCGGTCACCGACTCCTGTGGCCGTCACTCCATCACCTGCATCAGAACGCACCGCTACAGCCCCGCCTGCTGCTTCTCGGTTCAGTACCCCAGAGCAGGTGGCGAGCCCTGGGGCACCCGCCTCAGCCAATGCGTCAGGGCCCACCACGTCGGAGCCTCCCACCCCCGCGTCCAGCAGCAGGACTCCTGCCAGCATGGGAGTGGCCGGATCTCGGTTCGGCCAGCCAAACGAACGGTCCCCCGCAGCCCTCCCTCCACCACAAGCGTCGCCTTTGCCATCCCTCCCCCCCGCCCCGCCGACAACCGCCAACGTAACTGCATCGGTATTTCAAGGGCGAACGGCACTGGGCGTGCGAACTGTCAGCATCGACACCTCCATGCAGGCCCGCTACGGCCTTGCTGAACCACGGGGGGCCTATGTGCTCGGAGTGATCGAGAGCCTGCCAGCCGCGCAGGCGGGACTCCCTCCGGGAAGCGTCATTGTCGCTTTTGACAACCGACCGA
>CAZKSP010000348.1:0-3246 GCA_964555385.1 uncultured Chitinophagaceae bacterium | reverse complement strand
GGAGGACGAGGCGGCCTTCCGGACGAAGCGGGCGCCGGAGCAGACGTGGTGGACGGAGGTGGCGACCGGCGTGTTCGCGACGCACCTGGTGCGCCTGTGCGTCACGGAGCACCTGCCCATGTTCTACTTCCCGTTCGTGCTGAAGGGCGCGGCGCCGCGCGCGTACAAGACGGACGGGTGGGCACCCGGCCACTTCGTGCCGAAGACGACGTACCGGGAGCTCTTCAACATCCCGCTGACGCCGGACCAGCGGTTGCCCAACAATCTTCATGTCGAGTTCCCTGGTATCGACGGTGGGACGCTGCTGGCTGAACTCTCCCGCGCGGGGGTCGCTGCCAGTGCTGGCAGTGCCTGCTCGAGTGAGCACCCGCGGCCTAGCCATGTACTGCTGGCGATCGGTCTGTCCGAGGAAGAAGCCCGCCGCAGCCTGCGGTTTGGGCTGTCGCGGCTGACCACCGAAGCCGAGATCGACCGGGCGGCAGAGGCCATAACTGGTGCATTCAACCGGCTTTCCGGCAGTTGAATGAGGGGCAGCTCTTTGCCCGTTGCGGCGACTGGGATATAAACTCTAGTAGGTTTTCTCAGACGCTCTGTGCTGACCGCCCGAATCAGGGGCCGGCACGGTTTCCTGTTTTCTGGAGGATATGCAGATGTCGGTCACGCTCACGGAAAAGGCGGCTTCAGAGGTCAAGAAGATCATCGCCGATCAAAAACTCGACGAGGCCACGGTGTTGCGGGTTGGCGTTGCCGGTGGCGGCTGCAGCGGCTTTCAGTATTCGCTCGGCTTCGACACCCAGTGGGACCCGAAGGCCGACAGCAAGAGTGAGCAGCACGGCGTTGCCGTGGTGGTCGACAAAAAGAGCGACCTCTTCCTCGATGGCACGACGCTCGATTTCCACGAGGGCATCGACAAGCGGGGCTTCACCTTTAACAACCCCAACGCCACCAAGAGTTGCGGCTGCGGCAGTTCGTTCCAGGCCTAGTCATTCGGTTGACCCGGACGGCAGACAGAGGAGGCCCGGTGGCGACAGAAAAAGTTTTTATTGTCGGCATCGGAGATGACGGCGTGGAGGGCATGACCTCCCATGCGGTGCGGCTCATCGAAGAAGCCGAGCGGTTGATTGGGCCTGACTCCTGCCGCGAGGCTGTGCCTGCTCGACTTCGTGATCGGCTTGAAACCGTTGGTAGCCTCGACGAACTGGTTGACCGCATCGAGGACCTCCAAGGCCAGCGGCTGGTCGTACTCGCATCCGGTGACCCGCTGTTTTACGGCACCGCGCGGTTCGTCTGCAGTCGGCTGGGCAAGGACCGCTTTGAAGTGGTGCCCAATGTCAGCAGCATGCAACTTGCCTTCGCCCGCGTGAAGGAGAGTTGGGAGGATGCCTATCTGGCCAGTCTGTCGGGGCTCTCAACCATCGAGCGGGTGATTGAAAAGATTCGCACCGTCGACACGGCGGGGCTGTTCACCAGTGATCAATGGCCGCCGAACGTGGTCGCGGCCTCGCTGCTTGAGCAGGGGTTGCACGGCTACCAGGCCTATGTCTGCGAGAATCTTGGCTCGCCTGATGAGCGGGTGACGCAGGGCAGCCTCAAGCAGATTGCCGCCGACTCGTTTGGGCCGCTGAATGTGATGATTCTGGTGCGGCCGAGTGGTCCGCCAGAAACACCCGACAAGGCAGGCCGAAGGTTTTTTGGGAACCGCGACGAACTGTTTTTACAGTCGCGGCCAAAGCGGGGGTTATTGACGCCGGCTGAGGTCCGCAGTCTGGCACTGGCAGAGATGTCACTGACGTCCACAAGCATCGTTTGGGACGTCGGTGCCGGTAGCGGGTCGGTGGCGGTTGAGGCGGCGCGGCTGGCTTCGCAGGGAACGGTCTATGCCATCGAAATGGATCCGGACGATCACGGGCTGATCGAGGAGAATGCTCGGCGGTTCGGCGTTGGCAATTTGAAAGCAATCCTCGGCCGGGCCCCGGACGCTTGGGCCGAACTACCTGCTCCCGATAGCATCTATGTCGGTGGGAGCGGCCGGGCGGTTGCCAGTCTGGTGGAACAGGCATGGGAGCAGCTCAAACCCGGTGGGCGGCTGGTGACCAACTGCAACAGCATTGAAAATCTGGCTGCCGTGCATGCTCTGCTGCGGGCCCGCTCGGATGACGCCGCCTATTGGATGGTCAACATTGCTCGGGGCATTGAGCAGATGGACCGGATTCGCTTCGAGGCGATCAATCCCAACTTCCTCATGGCGGCAACCAAGGCAGGCTGACATGGATGAGCAGCTGCCGGAGCCACTCGATGTGATTGCCGTCGGGGCCCACCCCGATGACGTTGAAATTGGCTGTGGTGGAACCGTTGCCCGGCTGGTCGATCAAGGGTTGCGGGTCGGCATCGTCGACCTCACCGACGGCGAGCCGACACCACGATCGAGTGGCCCGGAACAGCGGCTGGCTGAGGCAAGGGCTGCCGCAGCCGTACTCGGCGTTGCCCATCGGGAACAGCTTGGCTTTCCCAACCGCCGGCTGTTCGACGGCTTTGAGGTGCGGGTCGCCCTCGCCAAGGTCTTCCGGCGTTTCCGGCCCCGGCTGGTGCTCGGCCTCGGTGACAAGACGCCGCTGGCGTCGCCCGACCATGCCCAGGCTGTCGCCATCACCGAGGCAGCGGTGTTCTATTCACGGCTGACCAAGTGGGACGACACCTTTGATGGGCTGCCGGTCCACACCGTCCCGAACCTGCTCTGCTACTTTCTGTTCGCCGGGGTGGCCGATTTGCCCCCGGCCCACTGGCCACTGGTGGTGAATATTCACGGTCTGCTCGATCGCAAGCTTGAGGCAATTCGCTGCTATGCCTCGCAGTTTCCGCCGGAAAAGGCCCATATCTACCCGCGGGTCGAAGCTCTGGCCCGTACCGTTGGGCTGATGGGGGGCTGTGATGCCGGAGAATTGCTGGCCGGCAGCCGGATCCCCTGCACAAACGATCTGACACGTCTACTCTTGGGGGTATGAGTACTGTTGCCACGTCCCCATCGTCGTTTGCTGTCCCGTCGGCCACCGAATCGTCGACAGGCCCTCTCGCTCCAGCAACCGCCGTCGTGCGGCCCTGGATGCGGTGGACGCTTGTCGCGGCGGGAATCTACAACCTGATCTGGGGCGGGGTGGCCATCCTCGCGCCGAAGCTCAGCTTTGAACTGGTGGGGATGGAACTGCCCCGTTATCTGGAATTCTGGCAGTGCATCGGCATGATCGTCGG
>CAZKSP010000347.1:0-3259 GCA_964555385.1 uncultured Chitinophagaceae bacterium | reverse complement strand
TCCCCGACACGGTGGCGGAGCGGCTCAAGAACAACCTTGGGACAATCGCCGAGAGTTACCCCTCCGTCAGCGTGCTCTTCGCGGATCTCTGCGGTTTCACAACCTTTTCGCAGCATGTTGACGCCAGCCAATTGGTCGATCTGCTGGATGACATTTTTTCAGCCTTCGACCACCTCGCAAACGCCTATGGCGTCGAAAAGATCAAAACGATCGGCGATGCCTACATGGCCGTTGCCGGCCTGCCCGAACCGCGGGAGGACCATGCCGAGGCGGTCGCCGGCATGGCCCTCGGGATGCTTGAGGCCTTTCGCGGTGTGATGCGAAACCGGGGGCTTTCGATGGAAGTGCGGATTGGCATCCACTCCGGCCCGGTTGTGGCTGGCGTCATCGGCAAGCACAAATTTTCCTACGACCTCTGGGGCGACACGGTGAACACCGCCAGCCGAATGGAGTCGCATGGCGAACCCTCGCGGGTGCATGTCTCCGAAGCGACCCAAATCATGCTCAAAGACCGTTTCCGATTTGCTGATCGCGGCGAAATGGCGGTGAAGGGCAAGGGACTCCAGCGGACATTCTTCCTGCTTGGCCGTACCGACAGTTAACCCCATGTCTCAGCAGCACGAGGAGGAGCCCCTGATGGCTGACTCAGCCCCCTCGCCCGTCGGCGCGGCCTTCGGCTGGGCTGCACGGATCATGGCAGTCGGACTGACCATGGTACTGCCGGGCATTGGGGGCCGCTGGCTCGACAGCCGTCTTGGCACCGGCTTCTGCGAGCCGGCTGGCTTTGTTCTCGGGTTTACCGCTGGGCTGACCACGCTGGTCCACTTGGCGGGAACTTCCCGCCTCCCGAAGCGACCAGGGAAAGGGTCGGAATGACAGCACGGCGAACCGGCACGACCCTCTACCGGGGCCTTTTCGGCCTGCTCCTCGCCCAGGTCCTCGTGGCGGTTGGCATTCTTCTCCTCCGGCAGCCTGGTGGAGTTCCACCGATGCTCCGCGCGAAAGCTGTCGCGGCCATCAGCGGTCTTGTGGTGACTGCCGCCTGCGGCGGCTGGTGGCTCAGTCAGACTGCTCACCGACTCTCAGCGACCAGTCCGGCCACAGCAGTTGCCGGGGGCTTGGCAGCAAGTCTCATTCGTCTGGTGGTGCCGCTCACACTGCTTGGCTGGCTCCAGACTGACTGGGCTCGGGAACTCCTCTCGGCTTCGTTACGCGGGTTCCTGACAGAAACCCTCATCACCTCCTATCTCTTTCTGCTTTTAGTTGATATCCTTCTCCACGCCATGGGCAGCCGTCCTCAATGCCCCGCCGTTTACGAGCGGGAAAGCTCCTGAATGGCAGCCGTAGAAGGCAATGTTTTCGCTTCCGAAAAATCGTTCTTCCGCCTCCTCCTCAGCCGCAGATGTCAGCTAACCCGATCTACCATCTCAAGGACGCCTACTTCTTCGAGGTCCCCAAGGGGCTCTGGCGGTACCACTGGAAATCGCTTGATGAGGTTCCCGGATTTCTGCGGGACGGCCACCCTGAGGTCCATAACGTTGATGAATTCAACCGCGCCATGGACGGCAAGGTACTGATCCCCCAACCGTTCGGCAGTCTCGAAAGCCTCTATGCCAAAAAGTCGGGGTTGGCGATCTCGAAATATATGATTCTCGAACTGGTGGTGGCTGCGGTCATGCTGCTGCTATTCAGCAAAGTGGCGAAGCGAATCAGCGGAGGCGAGCGGCCACAGGGACGGTTCGTCAATCTGTTCGAGGCATTCCTGGTTTTCATTCGTGACCAGATCGCCAGGCCGGCAATTGATGACCCCCCCGGCCACGGTCATGATGACGGCCACGGCAGCCACGCGCCAGCCCACCGCGGCGACCAGTTCGTGCCAATGCTGTGGACGCTGTTCTTTTTCGTCCTCGGTTGCAACCTCCTGGGCATGGTGCCCTGGGCAGGATCGCCCACCGCCTCGTTTTCCGTCACGCTTGCGTTGGCTGGAGCGACTTTTGTGACCGGCATGCTTTCGGGCATGAAGCAGTTCGGCTTCTTCGGCTTTTTCCTCAATCAGGTTCCGCCGATCGACATGCCAACCTATTTGCTACCGCTGAAGGTCATCATTGCGGTTGGTCTGTTTCTGATCGAGATGCTCGGCCTCTGCATTAAGCATTTGATTCTGGCAGTACGACTCCTGGCGAACATGGTGGCAGGCCACTTGGTGTTGCTGGGCATCATGGGACTGATCACAGCCGCAGCCACGGCTTCGACGGGCATGTGGGCGACCGTCACCAGCATCAGCGTGATCAGTGCCACCCTGTTCAGTGTGCTGGAGCTCTTCGTCGCCTTCCTGCAGGCTTACATCTTCACCTTTCTTTCTGCACTGTTCATCGGAGCGGCCGTTCACCACCACTGATCGCCAAATCGCTCCCATAAAGAAACTTCTGTACAGCCCCTTCAAAACCATCAAATTTTGCTTAGAACATGAACCATCAGGGCCCCCGGACAACGCCGAACTCGGTTCCTCCGCAATGGCCCGTCGCCGATCTTGTTTCACCCCCTTCGGGCATTGAGATCCCGAATTCACGTTTGCAAGGAGTTCCCCCAGTGATGCTTCGCTCGCTTTTCTCAACCCGCTCGGCCACCACGCTTGCCGCTGTTCTGCTGACGCTGTTTTGTGCCGATGTCGCCAGTGCCCAGGAAGCCGCCGGCTCCAGCACGTCGCTCATCGATCTGACTGCCTCCTTTGGTGTTGGCCTGGTGGTGATCGGGGCCGCCATGGGCATTAGCAAACTGGCCGCTTCGGCCTATGAGAGCATGGCTCGTCAACCTGAGGTCTCTGGCAGCATTCAGACCGCGATGATCATTGCCGCCGCCCTCATCGAAGGCTTCACCTTCTACGCGTTGTTCATCTGCTCGACGAAGTAAGGCTGGCACCCTGGGGGCGTCGGCCCCGGCTAACGCCTCGGCTGCCGACAACGGCAACCGCCGCCGAGGTGAAACCGCCGACCCGACGCCCCGACGGGTGAAGCCGATGGCATTGTCCCAAGCATCAACCCGTCGCTCCATCCGGGGCTAACCACACCGCGTTCGACTCAACCTGCACCACTCAGTGTGACAGATAAAGGGAACATGATCATGACAGCGAGGGGTCCATCTCAGCATGCACGCACCGGCTCATTGCTGATTCGCAGACTTAGCATGGCCGTCATGCTTACTGTCGGGCTCGTCTCCCAGCTTTCGGCCGTCACCAGCCAGGCGGCCGACCCTGGCCACA
>CAZKSP010000346.1:0-3264 GCA_964555385.1 uncultured Chitinophagaceae bacterium | reverse complement strand
GTGGTCGCGATGGTTGATGGCTCCACCCGGTTTCTGAACGATAATATCGACGCGCGTCCGACCGCAACGAGAAGTGGTGGAATCGGACGGAAAGGCGCGAGTCAAGGCGGGGTTATCGGCGCTTTGGGCTCCATTGCTGGCGGCGAGGTTGTCAGCGGGTTCTAGAGAGCCGTTTTTTTATTCGCCAGCCGGCGGCGAGTGCTCCAGCCACTCGTCGCCGGCTGCGTTGCAGACACCACAAAACTTTTCATTCCTGAAAGGACAATGCCTTGCGAAAGCCAAATCGACCTCGACTTCATAAATTTGCAAACGTTTGTTGTGCCGTGATTGCCTGCTGTGCCATCGCGGTCACGATCGGCTGTGGTGCTTCGGGACCAGCTGTCAAAATGGTGACCGGCGTCGTCAACCTCGATGGCTCTCCGTGTGCAGACGCGACTGTCAAGTTTATTCCTGTCGTTTCTGAAGAGACCGGCACGCAAGAGGGCGTTGCTGCTGTTGGTAAGACTCAGAGCGACGGCAGTTTTACGCTCAATGCTCAAGGGGCTCCTCCCGGAGCGGGGACAACAGCTGGAAGTTATGTCGTAACGATCGAAAAGGTCGAGTATCCGAAAGTCGAGGAGATCACTGAGGACGATCCGCGATATGGAACTCCCGCCCAGGAAGAGGCCGAGAGGAAAGCGGCAAATGCCAAGCCCACATACATCGTGCCAAGAGCTTACGGCTTTGAGGATCGGTCGGGCCTGTCTGCCAAGGTGGGAACACCGCCAAACGAATTCACGTTTAACTTGACCTCTGAATTTACTGGAGCTGAGTAGCCGACAGGATCCGGCAGCCGACAGGATCCGGCTGTTGTTGGCGTTGGAAAACCCAAATCGAATTGCGTCGCACCCAAGCCTAAAAAACCCTGAATGACAAGACCGTTTTTTGAGGCGGTCATAGGAAGTGATACTTTTATTCAGGCATCCGGGCCGGGCGTCACCTCTTCAGTCTCTTCCCAGCGATGGTAGGCATCGGCGTACTCGGGGCAGGCCACGATCAGGTCGGCGTGTCGGCCGTCTGCCACGAGCCGCCCATGTTCCAGAAAGAGGATGCGGGGGGCCTGCCTGAGCAGATCTACCCGATGGGTTACCAGCAGGGTCGTGCCCAGGCCCTCACCCGTTCGCCGGAGGATCGACTCGTGAATCAATGCCTCGCTCTCTGGCTCGACTGAGGCGGTTGGTTCGTCGAGCAGCAGAATTCGCGGCTGTGTCAGGAAGGCACGGGCCAGGCTTAGCCGCTGCCGCTGGCCACCCGAGAGCTTGACGCCGTTCTGCCCTACCTCGGTGTCGTACCCCGCCGGCAGGCCAAGGATAAAGTCATGGGCATTGGCCGCCCGGGCCGCTGCCTCCCACTCAGGTCGTGTGGCTGCGGGCCGCCCATACCGCAAATTTTCTTCGACCGTGCCACTAAAGAGATAGTTGTCCTGGCCGACATAGCCGATCGCTGACCGCAACGATTCAAGCGTGAAGGCACGGACATCATGGCCATCAACCAGCACGCTTCCAGCGGTCGCGTCATAAAACCGGGGCACCAAATTCAACAGCGTACTCTTGCCCGAGCCACTGCCGCCGGCAACCGCCACAAACTCACCCGCTGCCACCGTAAACGACAGGTCTTTCAGAATCAGCTTCCCCGGCAAATAGGAAAACGAGACCTCCTGGAACTCCAGCCTGCCCGGTCCGGCGTCCCAACAGCGGGCCTGCGGTGGATCCGCAATTGCCACTGGGGCATTAAGCAGTTCCAGCACCCGCAGGGCCGACGCCCGTGCCCGCTGAAGAATGTCACTGGTCTGCGCGATCGTGCGAATTGGGCTCTGCAGCCGCCACCAGAAGCCGCGATAAGCAATGAGAGCTCCGAGCGTGAACCAGCGGCTGCCTTCCATGATCAGCCAGGCCCCCACCCCCAGCATCACGAGGTTGTTGAGAAAGCCAAAAAATGAGACCACCGGAAAGTAGCTGTTCCGCAGCTGACTGGCCACCACACTCGTCTGAAAAAACCCCTCGGCCCGATCCGCAAACTGCTGTTCCTCAGCTCCTTCCCGGGCAAAGCTCTGGGTCACCTGGATGCCGGCGAGCCGATCCTGCAGGAAACTGCCGATGGTGCCGAGACGGCGGCGGACACCTTCATAGACCGTCTTCACCCGGCGGTTGTAGCTACGAATAAAGATGAAGGCGAAGGCCAGCGGCAGAATTGAGGCCGCCCCCACCACGGGACTGAGCCAGAGCACCATCGCCGCCACCACGATGAAGGTCACCACCTCTTCCAGCAGCGTCGTCAGGCCCTGAAGGACTGATTGCTCCATTGCATCGACGTCGCCGGTCATTCGGGTCACCAGTTCGCCACTACTGTGATCGTGGTGATAGCCCAGTGATTGACGTTCGAACTTGGTGAACAGTTCCACCCGAATATCTCGGACAAAAGCCTGCCCGGCCCGCTCCAGCAGATAGGTTTGCCAGGCTCCAAGCCCAAGACCAATCACATAAGTTGTCAGCATGATGGCCAGCCAGCCGGCCAGCAGCCCAGGCGTCAGGGTCTGTGCAACCAGATGATCGGCAACAAACCCCCAGACGAGCGGATGGAAGTTTACAAACGGTACCGAGAGGAGCAGCAGGCCCAGTGACAGGGCCAGTGTACGCCGTTGTCGCCGCAGTCGCGACCAAACCCGGTCTCGCAGTTCACCGGTGGAGAGGTCGTAGGCGGGCAACTGGTTGCTCATGCAGGCCGTACGGTATCAATAAAATGGGTTTGGAGGTGTCCGGAAAAATGAATCGGTCTCTCCTCTTTCGATCAGCGTGCAAATCCACTTAGCCCGGCACAATCTCGCTCCAGACCGAGACGAGGAACACAACCGCTGCAACCCCGACCACCACGCAGGGAACCAACCAGAATGCACGCCAGTTGGTCTCCAGCACTTCCGTGCCGTCCTCAGCAACCCCGGGCCGGCTCATCCTCTGATTGAGCCAGCCAGAAAATTCTGAACCGACGTACATTCCCAAGCCGTACACCAGGAAACCGTAAAGCGTCTGCGCCGTAGCGGTTAATCCATCCGGGGCGAGCCGATCGACGTTGATAAAACCCGCCGCAAAAAAGAAATCGAAGCAGATCCCGTGGATCGCAATGCCGACAAGTACAAGCACCAGCGGCCGTCCCACAGAGAAAAAGCCAAACCGCACTGCCCAGGCAATGATGCCGGCCAATAAAACCATGTTCATCCGGGAGTTATCG
>CAZKSP010000345.1:0-3285 GCA_964555385.1 uncultured Chitinophagaceae bacterium | reverse complement strand
ATGACGTTGACAGGAAAATCCCAGTCGACTGTCTCTCGCTGGGGTACATAGCCGATCCGACGGCGAACCTCGGCTAGCCTCCGTCCCCAGAACAGCACGCTTCCGCTGGCGGTGGGCACCAGCCCTAGACTTGCCTTGAGCAGCGTGCTCTTGCCGGCACCGTTGGGCCCGATGATGCCAAACAGGCAGGGCCGGTCGATGGTGAGGTCAACATTCCAGAGCACCGGCCGCCGGCCGTAGGCGACCGTGAGGTCGTGCCACTCAAGCCAGGGGGCACCTGCAGTTGCTGTTGTCTCAGTCACCAGCGCTCCTACTCGTCAACAACCGTGACCACAGCCGACTCGCCAGCAAGTGCTGCAACAATCGTTTCCACATTAGCCAGCAACGCCCCTTCCAGCGTGTCACCGTCACTGCCCTCTGGTCCGAGGGCATCTGAGTAGAGCCGCCCACCAAGCATCATCCGCTGGCCGCGGGCTGCGGCTCCTTCACGCAACGCGGTCACGTTGCGATCGGCCACGCTCGTTTCGACAAACACCGCCGGGATCCGGCGGCTCACCACCAGCTCCACCAGCCGATTCATGTCGGCCAGCCCTGCCTCACTTTCGGTGCTTGTTCCCTGCACGCCAACGACTTCCAGCCCGTAGGCCCGACCGAAATAGCGAAAGGCATCATGGGCCGTGATCAGCACGCGGCGGGCCGGGGGAATGCCCGCCAGTTGGGTTCGCGCCTGGGCATCAAGCTGCTGGAGCCGCTTGGCATAGTCCTCGGCCCGCTGCCGGTAGCCAGCAGCACCGGCAGCGTCGAGCTTCACCAATGCTTCGGCCACCGCCGCAGGACAGTGGCTCCAAAGCGCGGCGTCGAACCAGACGTGTGGATCGAACAGGCCATTTCCAATTGGCAACAGTTTGGCCTCTGGCACCGCCTCGGCCACCGCCACCACCGGTCGCCGCCGGCCGAGCCGCTCAAGCAGTTGTGCCAGTTTGCCCTCGAGATGCAGCCCGTTGGCCACAATCAAATCGGCCCGCAGCAGCCGGTCGGCATCCCGGGGTGTCGCCCGGTACGAGTGAGGATCGACTCCGTCACCCATCAGGCTTTCGACCGCAACACGCTCCCCACCAACCTGCCTCACCAGATCGGCTACTACCGTGGTCGTCGCCACCACGCGAACCTCGGCGGCAGCATGGCTCGCCGTCAGCAGCACACCCACCACGGTAGCAAAGACACAAACACGGAGATTTCGCTGCATTTTGCGCCTTCTAAAAAGTTTTTTTGATGCACCAAAAAGTGTACCCTGTGCGGGCTGGTTCGGGCAAAGGGCCATTGTCCCGCATGACCAACGCCACTCCCCCAACCCGCCCAATTTCATCGCTCCGTGTACAACTCTTTCGACGGGCGACCGGCGCGTTGACGCCAGAGGAGTGCATTCTTAGGTTCAGAGGCGAGGGTTTCTGAACTTTCTACGAGGATAAGTCCCTTGGAATCGAACTACTTCAAACGGTTCCGAATGGAAGTCGACCTCGTCAGAGAGCGGCGGTGGCTGGCCCATCGACTGCCGTCAGGCTTTGAGTTTGTTGCCTGGAACGAGGCATTGCTCGACGTGCATGCCCGGACAAAGTTCTCGGCCTTCCGGTCTGAAATTGATGCCGTTGTCTTCCCCTGCCTGGGCCGGCTGGAGGGTTGCCGCCGGCTGATGCGGGAGATTCGGCGAAAGCCCGGCTTCCTCCCCGAAGCAACCTGGCTCGTCGCCCGCCGGTTGCCGACCCGGGGGCAGGCTGCGGCCCGGTTTACGCCATTAGAGTGGTGCGGAACCATTCAGGGCGTCATTGACCGGGCCGGCTTCGGATCCATTCAAAACGTCGGCATCGTTCCGGCTGCGCGGGGGCTGGGCCTCGGCAGCAGCCTGATTGGTGAGGCTCTTGCCGGGTTTCGTGATGCGGGCATCCGCCGGGCCACACTTGAGGTAACCGCCGAAAACACCGCCGCCATCAGGCTTTATCACCGGCTTGGCTTTCGCCGCACGAAAACCCTTTACAAAAATGTCGAGCAGGTTCGCCGCGAGCACCAGCGCCAACAGCCGACAGTCGAGCGACTCCCGCTGGGCGTTCCCTCGAGCCAGCTCAAGGCCGCTACCGGTGGAGCAACAGCTGCAGCCGACCACACCAAGCGGGGCGTGGTGTCAACAATGGTGTCGGCGTTGGTTTCAGGGCTGGTCGTAGCCGACGAGGCCTCTCCTGTGGCAGACTCAGCCGCTGTCGCAGAAGAACTCGCCACAGTGCCGACGGGCCACAAGCCGCTGGCAACTTCAAGCTCCTCCTGATCTCCTACTGTCAATCACTCGTGAAGCAGACGCTCCAGACCGCCACGCTCGACAACGGCATCACACTGCTGGGTGAGTTCCTGCCGGGGGTCGAGTCGGTCTCGGTCTCGTTTCATGTGCCAGCCGGTGGGATCTGCGACAGCCTGATTGGCAGCGGCATCGGCCGTCCCTGCTGTGGTCTGGCGACCCTGACCGGCGAACTGATGCTACGCGGCGCCGGACGCCGCGACAGCCGCCAGATCGTTGCCGACCTCGACAATGCGGGCGTGCAGTGGTCGCAGTCGGTCTCGATGAGCCATGGCAGCATTGCCGGGGCGATGGTGGCCCGGCAACTGCCTGAGGCGGCGGCCATCTTCGCCGATATCCTCCGCCGCCCCACGTTTCCGGATGACCAGTTCGAGCCGGCCCGCCAGACGGTGCTGCAAGATCTGGCCGGGACCGAAGACGACCCGGCCCACCGCACCATGCTGGCCCTGCGGCAGGCCCACTACCCGAGCCCCTGGGGGCTGCCCAGCGAAGGCCGCTCGGCAGACGTTGAAGGACTCACGCCGGCGGATGTGCGGCGGTTTGCCGCAGCCTTCATCCAGCCGGCCGGCATGATCATTGCCGTCGCCGGCCGAATCGACTGGCCCGACTTCGTGGCCCAGATGGAACAGCTCTTTGGCGACTGGCAGGCCTCCCCCGCGCCGCCGGTGATGAACGGTGATCGTGGTCCCCGGCAGTGCCATGTGCCACACGACTCGCAGCAGACCCACGTGGCCGTCGCCTGGAGCGTCCCGGCCTATCACGACCCCGATTCGCTCAAGGTGACAGCGGCCCTGTCGATGCTGGGGGGCGGCTCAAGTTCCCGGCTGTTCACCGAGGTTCGGGAGCGGCGGGGCCTCTGTTACAGCGTCTCGGCAGGTTATCAAACCCACCGCGACCTGGCCGCCGCCATCGCCTATGCCGGCACCACCGCCGAGCGGGCC
>CAZKSP010000344.1:0-3291 GCA_964555385.1 uncultured Chitinophagaceae bacterium | reverse complement strand
GCTGGCCTGGATGCGGAATGACTTGCTGCTGGTCGATCCGGCCACGGGCAGACAACTCGATAGCTTTCGTTGGCGGGCGGAGGAGCTCTTTAGCGTGGTGGCAGCGAGCCCCGTGGTACGGGGCAGCCAGGTGCTGCTTTCTGAAACGTACGGGCCGGGCAGTGTGCTGCTGAGTGTCACGGACGATCAGTTCGCTGAGGTTCGCCGCGACCCAGCCCGCAGCCGTCCCCGAACGGCGCTCAAGTCACACTGGGCCACGCCGGTGTTGCACAAGGAGTCGCTCTATGGCTCGACAGGTCGGAATGCAGGTGATGCCTTGCTGGCTTGTGCTGACTGGAAGACAGGCGAACTGCGTTGGGCCGAGCGGGGCCTGGGGCGGGCCAGTTGTACGCTCGTCGATGGCCATCTACTTGTGCTGGGTGAGTTCGGTGACCTTTTGCTTGTCAAGGCAACTCCCGACAGGTGCGAGGTTGTGTCGCGATGCCGCCTGATCGATGCGGTGCAGGGGAGTGATTTGCTCGCGCCTCCTTGCTGGGCAGCACCGGTGATTGCCCACGGGTATTGCTATGTTCGTGGGGCGGGTCGGCTCGTCTGTCTTGATCTGAGTGGTGGCTGAAAGGCATTGCTTGCCAGCATGGCAGCACCTCAAGTGAAGCGGTGCCCGTTTTGTCAAGCTGCCGGGGGCGAAAAAATAGTGTGGGAAACGCTTGGTTTTATCGGTGAAAAAACACCTTTGCTTTCAGATTTTCCGAAGCAGCCGGCGGGATCGAGGGGCGGCATATTTTCTCTGGACAGTTTGAGGTCTGCCTTCCCATACTTTTCGGCTTCAGAGGAATCACTGCTCTGGTCTTCGGCATGTCGACCAGAATGGTGACGGAAACGAATTGTTCGATTCGTCCGACGGTTGCAGGCAGGCGGTTCAGCCTCGGAGAAGAGCATGACGCATACATTCAATCATTTATTCCCGACATGCCTTGTTTTGGAGATGCTGCCGCCATGCGATCGATGTGTTCGCTGCGTTTTGCTGTAAGTCAACTGACAACCCTTCGTTGGGAGCTTCCGGAAGAGCTTTGTCACTGCATTGAGCACGGGTTCAATGCCATCTCACTTTGGCGTCCCAAGCTTTCCGATATCAGCGTGACTGAAGCACGCAGCCTCCTTGAGCGAGCAGCCGTGCAGGTTGCCTGCCTCCAGTGGGCTGGTGGTTTCACCGGTAGCGATGGACGCACGTTTCGAGAAAGTGTCGATGACTGCTGCGAGGCCATCGACACGGCTGAACAACTCGAAGCCGACACTTTGGTGGTCTACGCTGGCTGCCGCGGTGGACACACGCTGTCTCATGCACGCCGACTGGTGCTGCATGCCCTTCAAGAGCTGGCTCCGATAGCCGCTGCGGCTGGCGTCAGTCTAGCGGTCAAGCCGATTCGTGAACCGGCTGCCCCTAGCTGTGGATTTCTGACCACGCTTGCGGAGGCCGTTGATGTCATTGAAGCTGTCGATCACCCCCAGGTCGGATTGGCGATCGACCTCTGGGCTTATGCGGA
Organism: uncultured Chitinophagaceae bacterium; assembly: GCA_964555385.1. GTDB lineage: Bacteria > Planctomycetota > Planctomycetia > Pirellulales > UBA1268 > UBA1268. The sequence goes on along the minus strand of CAZKSP010000344.1, from coordinate 1,747 downwards.
TGACGCCACAGCCTTTCGTGACTGCAACCACCTCACTCGCCACATCCGCCATGTCAGCATTGCCGATCGTCATGGGCCGCTGCATGCCGATCAGGAGCGGCTGCCGCCCGGTCGCGGCGGTCTGCCGCTTGCCCGTCGGCTTGAGGCCCTGTTTCGGGCTGGCTTTTGTGGTGTTGTCGAAATCGATCCAGTTGGTGAGACCGTGGCTCGCGAGGGATACGAAGCCACCTTGGCGGCGGTTGGCCGGTATGCCACAGGTATAGCCAGCCGAATTGGTCAGCCCAACACACTGCGTCAAAGGGTTCTCAGCAGCACTCAGTTTGCTGAGACTGGTGTCGGCAGTAGAGCCTGAAGACGCCCGATTTCCTTCAAGGACATCTACCGGTCCGCGACGGCCTTCTCGCGAAGGTCCCAGGCCTCGAGCCAGGCGGTCTCCTGCGGCTCCAGCCCAAACTCGGCTCGCAGTCGGCGGTCAAAATCGTCCATATGGGCCGCCCCATAGAAAATCGCCAGTGATTTTTCACCCTGTCGAAGTCGGGCGTTGAGGACGGTAAGGGCGGCAGCATTGCGGTCGGTGATCAGTGACGAGCCATCCTCTCCACCGAAAGCGCTGGTCAGCACGTCCATGTCCGAAAACTGCTCTGCCAAGATTCGCCGCAGCCGCAGTTCCCGGTTCGAGCCAAAGAGAAGGCCAAAGACGTCGCCAAAGGAAAGGCTGGACTGGCTGTCCCCTCCCTGGCCCTCCCGCTCGGCTCGGGCCATGCTTTCCCGCATTAGCTTGCCGAACATCGTCCACCAGGATTCCCCCCGTTTCCGCATGGCGGCGTCGAATTGCTGCGGTGAGAGGTCGGCGTGCACAAAGTTGCGGGCTCTATAGTCGATCTGGTCAAGTTGGAACTCCAAGCCGAGTAGTCTAGTCATCCCTTTCTGCGCCGTTCCAATCGCGCCACTGGGCCGTCCGCCGGGTTGGGGGACCCGGGCGTTGGGCGGAGCGACTAGCTCGTAGAGTACGGCATCGTAGGTGCGAAACAGGTGGTTGAGGGTCGCGAAGTATTCGCGGCTGCCGACATGGACGGCAGCGACGAGGTCGACCTCAAGCGGCTCGCCAGTCCTTGGACGGGCCGGTGAATACCGCACGATGGCCGTTTCGAGGGCGCGCGGCTCTCCGGCTTCGTCTCGACCGAGTCGGAGAAACTCCTGCTTTGCCGCTCCTGCCGGCAGTTGACGTGGCTCTTCGGCTGTGGCGGGGCAAAATGGGCCCAGGAGGGCGAGGCAAGCCAGCAAAGGCAGGCGGGGCAGGGCAGGCAGCATGGCAAGAGCCTCCAAGAGTGGTGCGATCCCTCCCACTGTAGCAGCCAGCGGTGGCGGGCGCAGCCACCTGGGGCGAGTTGAGCCTGGTAAACGGGGCAAGCCACCGGGCAGTGTCACCGCAATAACCGGTAGAGATTTCCAACTTTCGTCAATGCGAACGACCTGCAGAACCGATACGAGAAGAGCATGCCGCCTCGGCGGCGACCGCTTCCTGATCCAAGGGACGACTGAGCAATGGCGACGAACAAGCGATTTCCCCGACTCCGATCCCAGTTTCACAAGGCGGCGGTCTCAGCAACCTTGGCACTGGCTGCGGCTGTGGCGACCACGCTTCCCGCTGGCCGGTTGCGGGCCAGCGACTGGATGCCGCTTCTGCCCGACCAAGACTTCTACGACTTCCAACTGTTCGCCCCGCCGGATCTAGGTAACTACGACA
>CAZKSP010000343.1:0-3293 GCA_964555385.1 uncultured Chitinophagaceae bacterium | reverse complement strand
CGGCCTCGAGATCGAAGAGCGACGTGCGCAGTCCATCTTGTTCGGGTCGAATTCGGATGCCTTTCACGACAGCCTCCACGCGCAATCGTGCCGATCGGAGGACCGGCAGAGCACAAACTACGACCGTCGATAGTAGATGTCAACCACGACATGCTCTCTTGACCAGGAGCCGGCCTGCTCGCCGGCGTTACAACCGCTCGGCCAGCCCCGCCTCCAGCATCGCCAGCACGAGCGACTTCGCCTTCTCGTCGTCGGTGTCACCCTCGACCTGCATGTCGATCTCGTTCATGCGCCGGGCCTGGTCGACGGCCCAGTCGATGTACTCCGAGAGCGTGCGGTTCTCCTGCCCGAAGGCCAGCGCGTGCATGGCCTCGGCGATCTGCTTGGCGGTGCCCTCGAGCACGCGCCCGTCTGCCATCATTCGGATCCTCATCTCCAGTTCTCCTTTCGGTCTGCGTCCGTCCAGTCGCCGCTGGGGATGCGGGTTCGCCCTCGGGCCTGCTCCGGCGAGAGCAGGTAGGCCAGGACCTCGTCGCCGTCCTCGAGCCGGATGGCCGTGCGCTGGTAGAAGCGCGTGCGCCGCTTCGCGTCGCCACTACCGCCCTGCGGGCCCGGCTCCGCCGGGTCCTCGGTTGCTCCTTCGAGGCGGTCGAGCGCGGCGAGGGTGACCGGGTCGATCTCGTAGACCTCGCCGACCACCGCCGTCGTCCCGCCCGCGATCATCGCCGGGAACGCGCCCAGGCTCACGAGCTCGAACGCGGCCTCGGTCCGCGCGCGGGCGACGAGGTCGTGGTGGTCGAGCAGGTAGTGGTTGGGCTCGCCGGCGCCACAGGCTTGACCCGTTTCGACTGGCGGCTACAATAGAGTATCGGATGTTCCGATACCTGCTAAGGTGACCGTCATGCTGCCCCGACCCACCATCGAAGCCTTCGACGCCTGGCTGGTTGCACGATCGCTCCGCCTCGACGCCATCGTGGTGGGCGGGTCGGCGCTCGCGCTGCTCGGGGTCACGGACCGACAGACCCGCGACTTCGATATCCTCCACCCCGAGTTGCCCGAGGAGATCGCGGAGGCCGCTCGCGAGTTCGCCGCTCACCTCCGAGGCGACGGCGTGCAGCTCGCGGACGACTGGCTGAACAACGGTCCGATGCAGCTCGCAGACGTTCTGCCCGGAGGGTGGCGGCTGCGGGTGCAGGTCGCATTCACCGGCGCCTCGCTCACGCTGACTACGCTGGGCCGCGCCGACCTGCTCAAGACCAAGCTCTTCGCGCTCTGCGACCGCGGGACGGACCTGGCAGACTGCATCGCGATGGCACCGTCAGCAGCCGAGCTTGCTGAGGCCGAACCGTGGCTGTCGGAGCAGGACGCAAACCCGATGTGGCCCGACCACGTTCGCGCCACACTCGACGATCTGCGAGGGAGGCTCGGTCATGGCGTTTAGTCGAGCCACAGCTCTCAGCGATCGCCCCGACGAGATAACGCTGACCCGCGACATGGTGGGTATCGGGATGAACTTCGCCGCCGACCCGAACCCGTCCGCGCCCATCGAGGACACGCTCGTCCACGCCTCCGCAGTCGGGATGGATGAGCACGACCTGCGCGTGCTCTCGGTTCTGACGTCCTGGGTTGACGTCCACCACGCGCACATCAACGCCGACCGGTTGGTGCGCTGTGTATCCGAGCACGTATCCGGTCGTGTGCACGCCTACTGGGCCGCCGTCGCGCACTGGCTGTCGAAGGACCGACGCTTTGCTCGGCTCGCAAAGCTCCATGACGGCCCGCCCGTCGACCTCCTCCCAGTTGGGACCGACTTTCAAGTCGCGCGCCGAGGCGGGGATGAGCGTTTTGCAGGCTCCTCTCTGCGGGTGCCTGCCGGAACCCTGCGCGACCGCGACGCCGACGTGCTCACCCCCGAGGTGCTCGTGCGACGGCACGCTGGCTACCGGAACCGCGTGCTCATGGGGCCGACCTGGCGGGCCGACGTCTGGACGGTGCTGGAGGAGGAGCCCGACGTGAGCGCCGCCGAGGCGGCCCGACGTGCGGGCTGTTCGTTCGCAACGGCATGGCAGGTGGTGCAAGACTTCCGGCTCCTCCATGCCGCACCCCGAGACGCGGACCGTGCCGCTGGCCAAATCTGACCGTCGGCACGGAAAGCAGCGATCGCTTCATTTCCTTGCGAGCAACAGAGCGATCGCTGCACTTGGACTGCCGAAGGCGACTCTGGGTTCGTGGTTGCGTCTCGCGTTTGAACCTGCCCTTCCGATGCGCACGCGAGGCGGCGACCTGGAGTTCAACAAACCTAAACCAAGCATCTACGGGCGCTTACGGGCGCCGGTTCGCGGTAGCAAGGCAGATACTAAAAGAGCCATTTGAAACCCCCAGGCGAAAGCCTGGGGGTTTCTCTTTAACAGCCTCCTTCAGCGCAGCCTCTCACCACAAAACCTCCGTAAGTCCCGCTTCTACAGGGGATTCCGGGAATCGCTCCGTGATCATCGAGGCGCCGTCCGCACAGGCCAGAGAACACCCGAGGCCGGGTTCGAGGGCGAGAAGCGCTCTCCCAGTGATCGTCGGGTCACGCTCTCGGGAGAGAACCGAGAGCGCAGTTAACAGCTTTGGGCTCGGGCGCGGGTTGAGGGGGGCGCTGAAGTTAACAGCTGCCGCCTTCCTCGATGGCACCGAAGTCCCGGTGATAAGCGTGATAGGCGCCGTTCCACCCGCGAGCTCATCTCCCAGATCCACAGCATCAAGCGCCGAGTGCTGCCGTCGGGCAAGGTCGCCTTTGACGCCGAACGCACCAGTCGTGGTCACGCCGACCGCTTCTGGGCCGTGGCGTTGGCCTGTCAGAAGGAGCGCGGACCGAGCCGCAGCGGTACCGCGATTGGGGTCCGGGTGATTGGGTGATCCGTCACAAAAGGTTTACACCCAGACCCAGATGGGGTAGTTTTGTTTCACCATGAGCGACCAATCGGCGATAGACATTTTCGAGGCACACGGAGGGATCCTGCGAATGACGCAGGCGCTCGCCCTGGGTATCAATCGGCGAACACTGTATCGCCTCCGCGACGAGGGCCAGCTCGAGCGCGTGACACGGGGGGTCTTCCGTCTCTCATCGCTCCCCCCGCTGAGCAATCCAGATCTGGTCACCGTCGTGCTGCGGGTCCCGAAGGCTGTTGTCTGCCTCGTCTCCGCGCTGGCCCACCACGGCGTGACGACCCAGATTCCCCATGAGGTCCAGATCGCCCTTCCGCGAGGGACCAAGAAGCCCAAGCTGGACTACCCGCCCATCCAGGTTC
>CAZKSP010000342.1:0-3305 GCA_964555385.1 uncultured Chitinophagaceae bacterium | reverse complement strand
CAGTCAAAGACGCGGATGATCTCGTCTGAGAAATGCTCGTGTCCCCGTCCTCGATATTCGACATACGTAATGTCGTAGTTCTTGACCAGATAGCGATCGATGTCCATTTCGTTAGCGGTGAAACTGGCTTGATCGAGTTCACCGCTGACAAGGTAGAGGGGGAGCAGTTCGGCGTTTGGGTGATAGTGATTGATATACCGGCCTGCTTTCCCGGCAATCACCACAACGCCGGCCCAGAGATCAGGATGAGCCAGCCCAATATCCCAAGCGGCATCACCACCAAGGGAATGCCCAGAAAGGAAGACTTGGTCGGAATCGATTGAAAAGCGACGGGATGCCTCGCGCAGGGCCGTAAGGACCGTTGCGTGTTCCTTCGCGGTGAAGCCGTATGACTGCTGGTTGGTGTCAGCCCAAGCAGGTGCGATGATGATCGTGCCGTTCCGGGCAGCCTGGCCGCTTCGCCGGCCCTGCTTGTCAGGCATTCCCGCCCACCATTCGATCTGATTCAGTGGTGTGCTCCAAGCTGCATGCAGGCTGATGATGGCGGGGTAGCGGCGACGAGCGTCATACTCAGGTGGCAGTTGCACCAGACAGGGAAAGGTCTTGGCAGGACTCTCGGCGGAAGCCGGCTGCGAGATGTTGAGCGTGAACAGCCCTTCACCGTCCGGTTCGGGAGCCGGCAGTGGTGGCAGCATCTGGGCTGCTACCGCAGCAACAGTCGGTGGATCGAAAGCCTCTTCGTCGGCGAGTTGGCGGCGAAGGTCACCCCGCTGGTCGTCGGAGGCGGTCAGATAGTCACGAAGAAGTTTTCTGACCTGGGCCATGGACAAAGCCAGCTTGAGGTTGATTTGTGAGCGGTCGGCCCCAGCCAGCCAGCCACTCAGCCCCAGGGCGAGACTCTGCTCTGCCGTCAACTGGCCATCACCGGCCACTCGTTCAAACACCGCCAGTCGGTTCAGGCTGGTGAATGTCAATTGGGCTGCGATCTCGTCGGTGAGGTCCGCCACGATCTGTCGGTCACGCGCATCCTCAATGCGTCCGGCCTGCTCACGCAGCAGGGCGACAAGCCGTCCAGCCCGATCAAGTCGTTCACGGTATTCATCACGAATTTCTGCTACTGCCTGCAGAAGCTCGCCAGTGCCGTCACCTGCCGGAAATGATTCCAGCAGTTGGATGACGAGGCGGTCCTGACCGGCCCGTTGCCGGAGGCGAATCTCGTCAAGCAGTTGTCCTGCTGCAAGTCTGGCGAGGCTCTGCTGCTGGTCCCGGAGGTCGGTGGCGTTGGGAAAGTCCTTCGTCAGTTGTTCAAGTTCGACTGCTGCCTCGCGGTACCGGGTGGCCTGTAGCAGCAGCCGCACAAATTGCAGTCGCTGGTCGATGTCATGCTGGTCAATCTGCTGTTCAATCACTCGCCGTAACGTTTCGCGTGGAATCGAAGATGTCGCCAGCCGCATATCAATGCGGTATGTCTGGTCTGTCACCAGCCCTTCCACTGCGGTCCATTGAGGAGTGATCGTGGTGATGCCCTGAACGACATCGAGTCGGCCGGCAGCCGTGGCCAGGGAAAGAATTCGGCGGCCGTACTCATCGAATGGGGTGGCGGCGAGGATACCGCCGATACTGCCGACGCGGCGGCCGCCTTCCGGCACTCGCTGCGGAATCTCGATCCGTTCCAGACCGGCGTTCACTGGACTCTTTTCAACTGCGACTACCCGACGACGAGGCACGAAGGTGCGGGTCAAGCCGTCGTCGCACATGACCGCTGTCGCTGCCTGGCCCTCTCGTTCCTCCGGATCGACATTGATGCCGGGGAGGAGTGCAAATCTCCCGAGCAGGCTACGACCATCGTCGAGGTCGACCCGATCGGCGGCTACCGGAGGTGTGAAAATGAGGGCAAGCAGCAATGGCCACCAGCGGTGCCGCCCGGTCTGTAGCGGTCTCCGGCGGCCCGCTGGTAACGGACCCGCAGCCCTCGATGCCGGTGGCAGTGAGCGGAAAAACCGCCGAATTCTTCTCGGACTTCCCACCACCGGCCTCCTCCCGCTGTTTCGTGCCATCCGGCAGCGTACACTAGGAATCTGTTCGGCCGCCGAACGACTTCACCTCCACTTGCTGGGCGCAAAGCCTTCGCATTCCCCCTAGCCTTCCAGAGGGCCCTTTCCGGATGATTCTGATTGTCCGCCGTTTGTTGGCATGGGGAGTAGCACTTTCCCTCTTGCTGCCGTTAGTGCTGATTCTCGTGCTGTCCCTTGGCGGTCTGCTCACTGGCGTGGGCGATGACGTTGGGGGAACCATCTGCCTCCGAACGTCGCTTGGGATTGGCGTTATCTGGGCATCCGCAGTCGTGGTAACGGCGGTGACTGGCGGCCTCCTAGCCCTGGAAACGGGCACGGATCAGGCGGTGAACAAGTCAAATCGTGCCGACGCCTCCCGAGACCAAGCGAAAGGGCTTAGTTGAGGCCGTGGGGCGATAAGTTATCCACCGTAATGCCGTGGTGCCGTGGAATGCGGAGAGCTCGCCAATCCAAAAGGAGGGTGCCTCAATTCCAGGGCCTGCAACCGAATCCGAAACTGTTCCGCAGAGGAGCAGCAGGTCGGCATAGCACGCGGCTAGAACCATGGTTGGCACCCGACGAGCCTCGTTAAGAGCTCACCGGCATAGGTTCGACACATCACGGACATGGCAGAAAACTTACCGCCCCGCAGCCTCTCCAGAACGGCACTGTTCGGCGATCTGTTTATGATAGCCGAGGCCATCCACTAAAAACAGGTTTCTGTTCGAGGGAACGCTACGCACCGTTGTCAGACCGCGGAAATGGTCTCCCACAGCTTTCGCCACCATTCGCGGGCAAGGGGCATAGAGGCCTTTTTCACGGATAGTTAGAGCTCGTCGGCCTCGCAGAGGTGCGGCTCCATGGCCTTTGTGTTCCTCTCGACAGCCAGTACGACGGTCTGGCGTTCAAGGCCAGTCGCAGATTGGGCCATGATGGGAATAACCTGGCGTTTGTTCGGCATCTCCACCCGCACTCGAAAGCCACCGTCGGCCTCAACATCGACCGGTTCTCCTTGAATCGTCAGGTAGGCACCCTTTTCGGTGATGCCGTAGACGATCATTTCTGCCTCTACCTCGAGGGGGAAACCAAGCGCTTCTCCCTGTTCAAGTCTGTCATTGAGGCCTGTGTGATTGTTCGAGTCGGGCGGGCCGAGCGGCCGTTGGAGCCGCTCCTCGAACAATTCTTGGAGTTCTTGCGGATGATCTTCCGGTGAAAATCCACCGCTCATCGCGTAAATCTTGTCGCAGTTTG
>CAZKSP010000341.1:0-3310 GCA_964555385.1 uncultured Chitinophagaceae bacterium | reverse complement strand
AGTTCGTTGATCAGAACAATTCGGCCATCAAACCCATCGATCCGATCATCAGCAGGGGTCGCCGCCAGAATCGCATCTTGGAGGGACGGGTCAGCAATCCGCATTGCTCCCAGGACTTCGTTCTGTCGCTGAACGACCTGGTCCCGCAGTTTCAATTCATCCAGCAGTATCGCCACCTGATCAGCAGCGGTATCGGCAGCCTCAAATTCATCCCGACGTTTGATTGCCACAAAGGGGCCAGCCTCGCGGCGAATCTTATCCTCGAGGCTCTGCAGTCGCTCTGCCTTTTCGTTGGCGGCCTCGAGTTGTCGATTCAGATCAGAAGTCCGCTTCTCGAAGTCATCGTTCATCTGCTTGCGTGCATCGGCTACAGCCTTAAGTTCGGCGACCTTCTTGTTGAATTGGTCGTCATGTTTGGCCTGATCACTCACGCGGCCTTTCTTGGCCGCATCAAGTTCATTCTGGAGCCTCCGTTTTTCTTCATTGAGGCTTTTGTTGTCGTCATTGGCTTTCTGGATCGCAGCGTCGAGCGTCTTCACGAGCGACCGGTATTCAGGCGTCGTGTTTTCATCAGCACTGCCTTTGACCTTGTCGCGCATTCCGGTGAGCTCTGCTTTGATGTCCTCAACCGTCTGCCCGTCGTCAGCCCCGATGACGTCTTTGAGCATGTCCTGCTGTGCTTTTTCGGCGTCCCGCTGCTTCTGCTGCGCGGCCGAGGCTGCTTCGTTTGCCGCCTTTGAGGCAACGACGGCATCCTGCTTCTGAGCGAAGAATACATATGTCGTCACCGCCAACACGAACGTGAGCATCACGAAGATGATGAGTGAAATCGTCAGCGCTTGAATGGCGCTTGCCGTTTTCTTTGCCATGACGGGCTTCCTCTGCGGCCTCGGGGCGGGCGAGGGAAACTCGTTGCCGCCGATTTAACCGCCGGTTGATTGGCGGCTAATTGTTGAATCGTCGTTTTTACCGAGATCCCCTTCCGAATCATCGGCGTTTCGCCCACCACCGTTTTCTTGTGATGCGATTGTACCGTTCGTAATGACCGGGAGACCCAGGGACGCTTGGGAAGTCGTGGGGGTGCTGGCAGGTTGGCGGGTGTTGGGCAATCATTCTATTCGTGGCAGAGTCGCCAGGTATCGGAGCAGGGGCTGTTCGAGTTCTGTCGGTTTGCAGCCAAACGCGGCCTGGAAGTCTGCCCGTCTCCGCTCGGGCGAGTCGTCCTCCAGCGGCGGCTTTTCCGCGAGAATCAGCAGATAGTCCGCGAATTCACCGCGGCGCTGTTTCAGCAGATAAGAGGCCACAGCCCAGGCGTGAGCGTAGGCCACGAGCGCCTCGTCGGGGTCACGGAAAGGGGCGTCGCTGGCGATGATCCGCCCGATCAGGCCGGGCGTGAACTGTCGCCGGATGAGGTCCAGCCGGGGGCGGTTCACGCCACCGATCGTTCGCCAGCCCCGCATGGCGGCGAGTTCCGGGGTCTCAAAATAGGTGGCGATCCCCTCGCTGACCCAGACCGGTACCGGGGCAAGCCGCTGGTGGATGCCGGAGTTGAAGGCCAACTGGTGCGTCGCCTCGTGAACCAGCGTTGCCACGAGACCGGCCGCCCGTGGGCTTTTCAGCAGCGTCAGTCCCGCCCGGCCAGCAGACGCCGGAAGGTCCTCCTGAAGTGCGTCGATGCCGGTAAGGTCAAAGGTGGTAATTCGATTGGACAGTTGGTTGTAGTAGCCGACGATGCTGTGGCTGCCGGCACCGAGATCCCGGGTGGCTGCTGCTTCGTAGGCCTGGCGGTCAGAGAAGATCACTACGATGAGTGGCTGTTGGGACGGCTTCAGCGGTAGCCCAAGGCCGGAAAAGTAGGCGTGAAAGCCTTGGTGAAGCTGTTCCAGCAGGGCTGCAGCCCACCGCGCATAGCCCAGTGAAGTGTCGTAACAAATGGCGTAATGCCTGGTGGTCAGCAGGCTGAAGCCAGCGGGCAAATCAGCCAGCGTCTGACGACCGACTTCACGGGCTGAAAGCGGTTCAGCCGGTGGCGGTGTCGTCCTGCTGATGATCTCGTTGCCGGTGAGAAGCTTGAGCTGTTGCGTCGCCGTTTCAACCAGCAGGCTGCCGTCCTGAGCTTCCCGCCGCAGATGACCCACCACCGTCTGCCGGCTGCCATCTGCCGCAGCAGTCACCACCTGCACATCTGTGGGCTCGGTCGCCACTGCTATCAGTTGACAAGCAACCCAGCAGCAGGTTGACAACATCAGGGCTCGCGATAGTCGGAACATGATCGCTGACATATCCAGATTTTCGACGGATTCTGGGCTTTCGGCCATCGCAATTGAGCGGTTCACCGAATCACCGCGAGGAAGATTGGGTTGAATGGCTGCTTTCGCGGGTTTAGGGGCTCGGGAAGAAGCAGGTTTGCTCTTGGATGCCGGCGGCGGGTGGCGGTACGTTCCCGCCCACCAATATCTGAGCGACCCCTCGGTTTTGAAAGCCTTTTCGCTATGTCCACGATGATGACAACGACCGCATACGGTCGGCCTCGGCAGTCCCAACTGGGGCGTTGGTTGCGTTTCACCTTTTTCATCGCCCTGTGTGCAAGCGGATGTGCCGGTCCCCTGCCGTGGAAGGATGCGAAACAGATTGCGTTGGAAAAAGAACGCTACGGCTTGACGGCCGACCAGCGAATCAAGGAACTGCGGCAGCAGGCACAGGATGCCCGGAATGCAGCACCGGCCGATCAGGCTGCCTTTACCAGAGAACTTGTGAGCACGATGCTCGCTGAGCACGACCCCCGTGCCCGGGCAAAAATGATCGGCATCGCGGCAAACTTTGACGACGATGCCGCTCGGGCAATCTGTGTCGGAGGACTGGATGATCCCGATGCAATCGTGCGAATGGCTGCCTGTGATGCCTGGGTCGACATTGGTGGCTCCGAGGCGGTTCGGCACCTCGCCAACCGTTATCGTAGTGATGATGATGTCGATGTTCGACTCTACGCTTTGAGAGCCATCGGTAACCTGGGCGACCCGGAGGCCGTGCCGGTGCTGGCCGAAGCGCTCGAGGCGGCTGACCCTGCCGTGCAGTACCGGGCTGTGGCGGCCCTGAAGGACGTGACTGGCGAGGATCTAGGCAACGATGTCAACGTTTGGCGGGAGTGGGCTGCCAATCCCGATGCCCCGCGTCCCACCTGGTCGTTGGCAGAGGCGTGGCGGAGCCTGTTCTAGCTCCAAGCAAAAATCGCCATCCATGGCCGATTTTTGCTTGGCCTGCGCTCCGGCGAATACGCCTGCGCTCCGGCGAATACGCCTGCGCTCCGGCG
>CAZKSP010000340.1:0-3335 GCA_964555385.1 uncultured Chitinophagaceae bacterium | reverse complement strand
CCGCATTGCGGGGTGGCCGGCGGCCACTCGTCAGAAACCGTCGGACGTTTGCGTAGCTGGCGGTGTCGACATCAACCGAAAAGGTCGACAGTGGCTCAGTCAGCGGATCGCGCAGCGGGTTTTCAACGATCGCGGCATAGCCCTCCCCTGCGGATTTTTTCTGCCGCAGCCCGCGGCGTTCGGCAAGTCGGTCATCGTCAAGCGAACGGTCGGCGAAGTCCGTTACCAACCCTTCTTCAACGGCAATGGCAAGCCGACGCATCTCCGACGGCCGGCCGGCATCGGCCAGGGCTGTAGTTGGGGCAGTTGGGGCAGGCATGTTCCGTTCGCGTTTCGCAGACTCGCTCTGCCTTCCATTTGCTTGCAGTTGTCCGTCCTGTTGAGTTGCTGGCATTCCACCACCGATGCCGGCAGACCGTCCGCTGAATCGAAGCTTTTCTGCGGGCGGGGCAGCCTGCGGGGCAGCGGCTAACGCACCAATCGGGGCAAGAGATTTGGCCTTGGCGGTGGACAAAGATTGTTTGTCTGCTGAGCGTCCCAGTGATTCCATCGGTGCATCGGCCACGACGGCGGCACTTTCTTTCTCGGCCAGCCTTGGGGGCGATTGCCTCAGTCCAGCCGTGTCAGGAATTTCAGGGCTGGTCGCCGCCTGCCACTGAGGAATGCTGATTGACACCATCACGAGGACGGCGGCTGCCAATGAACCCAGGGTTGCCAGCCGGAAAGCCCAGCGCCGGCCGGACTGTCGCCTAGCGGCAGGCTCCTTCTGATCGCTTGCGGTCGACTGATGGCTAGTCGGCGAAGCCATCGCCTGGCCTTGGGCCGCAATCGCCGCCAGCACTGCCCGCCGACGATCGGCGCGGGCAGGGTCGTCGGTCAGAGAGGCCGTGTCGTCTGCGGCTGCTGCTTGGGCGGCGGCCACCAGTTGACGTGTGTTGTCGATCAGCCCCAGGGCTTCCGGGCCGTGCGGGCCAGTCAGCAGCAGCTCAGCTGTTGCGGCATCGTCTGAGCCTGCTTCCAACTGCTCAAGTGCAGCAGTTGTTAGCAACACCTGCTGGTCGGCAGACAACTCTGGCGTGTTGCCAAGCTGCTTGCGGGGGTCGTTGTCATGCGGAGTGGTAGTCATGGCAGCCTCACTGGGTGTTGGGTAGAAGCCTCTTTAAGCAGCTGGCGGATACGGGGATGGGTTCGCAGTGTGGTCAGGCCGCGATGGGCCAATACGCGGACATTGCCTTCACTGCGACCGGTCACCTCGGCGATCTGCCGATAGGTCAGGCCGCTGCACCAGAGGTCGAGGGTTTCCCGCTGGGCGGCAGGCAGATGAACGAGCAACCGGCCGACCAAATCAGCCAAGTCATGGCGTTCGGCCAGGTCGGCCGGATCAGCCTCGCGGCTGTCGGGGGCCAGTGCTGGAGCGGTCGTCACAGTGTCGCCAGGGCCGTCGTCCAGCAGCGTCTGCTCACGGCCGGCCCGGCGAAGGTGATCGACCGCCTTGTTACGGCAGACTCGAAACAGCCAGGGGGCCACGCGGCCTTCCAGTTGCTGCTGCGACTGCTCGCAGAGTTTCACAAAGGCGTGCTGGACGGCATCGTTTGCCAAATCAAAGTCATCGAGCAGCCGCCGGGCATACCGCAGCAATGGCAACTCGTAGGCCTCAACCGCCTCCAGCACCCAGTGCGAGGGATCGCTCGCGGTGGGCATCGTGCTGTCCTTCCGAGGTGAAAGTGATCGTTCACCAAGGTCAACGGTAGCGAATGCAAAGCGTTACAGCATTTTTTCAAACACCCAACGGCTATCGCCCAACCGCTGCTTCAGCCGGCTCGCCAATGCCCTTGAGCAGCCGGAACAGGTCGCTGTCGGTCGACAATACCAGGGTGCTGTCACTGCCAAGGGTCGCTCGATAGGTGTCGAGCGTCTTCACGAACGTGTAAAAGTCGGCGGCCAGAGGGCTTGAGGTGTAGGCGTTGGCATAGATCTCTGACGCCTCTGCATCGGCCTTGCCACGAATTTCCTCGACCTCCCGGTAGGCATCAGACTCAATCTGCTGCAGTTCCCGCTCCCGCTTGCCGTCAATCTTGGCCGCCTCACCGGCACCCTCCGAGCGGAACCGCTCGGCAATCTGCAGCCGCTCCGACACCATGCGGTCATAGATTTTCTCAATCACGCCCTGCTTATAGTTGAGCCGCTTGACCTTTACGTCGAGCAGCTCAATGCCCCAGATGCCGACCTTGGGCGAGGCGGCGGCCAAGATCTCGTCTTCCAGCTTGTGCCGGCCGATGCGGATTGGCGGCAGCACGCCGATGGTGTCACCCGACTCGGCTAGCAATGCGTCCTGTTCAGGCTCGCGTTCCTTGTCGGACCGCACCACCTCAATCAAGTCATGCCGGGCAATCACGTTGCGGGTCTCACTGCCAATGATGTCGTCCAGCCGGGACAGGGCACTGCGTTCATCCCGCAGGCTCTGGAAATATTTCAGCGGGTCGGCAATCCGCCAGCGACCGAAGGTGTCGACCACCACATAGAGCTTGTCGCGGGTGGTCATCTCGCTGGGCTGGCCGTCCCACTCGAGAATTCGCTTGTCGAACCGGTTGGCCGTCTGCATGAAGGGAATCTTGAAGTGCAGCCCTGCGCCAGAGTCAGAGCCGACGGCGTTGATCGGGTCACCCACCGGCCGGCCAAACTGGGTGATCACCACCTGCTCAGTCTGGTCGACGGTGTAGGCACAGCCAAAGACGACGATCGCCAGCAGCACCGCTAAAACAACGCCAGCAGGCGAGAGCAGCACATCGCCCACGCGACGGGCAAAGACCAACGCAGGGTGATTGATAGGCATGGGGCTCATCATTTCTTCTCCGGCTGAAACTGCTGCAGATTCATCAACGGCAAAAACTGCTGCACGTCGGCGTCCAGAATCACCTTGCTGCCAAGCTTGGGCAGAATCTCACTGATGGTTTCAAGGTAGAGCCGCTGCCGCGTGACGTCGGGTGACTTTTCATACTGCTCAAGCAGGGCGGAGAACCGGGCTACATCGCCCTGGGCCTCGTTGACCCGCTTCACGGCATAGCCTTCGGCTTCCTGGATTTTTCGCTCAGCCTCACCTCGAGCCCTTGGCACGACTTTGTTGTATTCACCGTTGGCCCGGTTGATCATCTCCTCACGTTCCTGCTGGGCCCGGTTGACCTCATCGAACGAAGCCTGCACGGCAGAGGGCGGATGGACGTTTTTCAGTTGCACCTGCTGGACTCGCAGGCCCATCTCAAGTTCCTGCACCAGTTCGGTCAGCTTGGCGATGGCGGCATTTTCGATGCCCTGCCGGCCGATCGTCAGCACCTCAT
>CAZKSP010000339.1:0-3342 GCA_964555385.1 uncultured Chitinophagaceae bacterium | reverse complement strand
ATCTGGCGGCCGGAGCGGTGAGCGAGCCGTTTCTCTTCTCGGGGTATGACCACCGACAGCTGGCGATTACGCACACGTCGGCTGACCCCGTGACCTTCGTGCTTGAGGTCGATCGGAGTGGCGCTGACACCTGGGAAACGCTCGAGGAGATGACCGTGCCAGCGGCAGGCACCGTCTTCAAGTATTTTTCAGCCGCTGACGCCGCAGCCTGGATTCGGCTGCGAGCCGTGCAGACAGCACAGCAGGTGACGGCTCACTTTCACTACCGCGATCAGGATCAGCGGACGTCTGCCAATGGCGGCCTTTTCGCTGGCATTGCGGCAGCTGCCGATCAGCCTCAGCGGTTGGGTCTGATGCGAAGCCTCTCGGCTGAAACCCTGGGCTTGGTAGCGGCAACCACAAGCGATGGCAGTGATGCCACGTACTATGAGTTGAATCAGTCCCTCAAGCTGGTGCCACGAGACGATCCGGCTGCCGCGACTCAGCTGGTCAACGATGTGGCTCAGCCAGCAGACGGCTCCATCGTTGATGATACCTCAGTGGTGCTCATCGAGGATGGCCAGCGGTATCGGCTGCCTCTGTCGGCCACGCTTCACCCGCAGACGAAAGCAGCTTCCCCCAAGCTGACCGTGGCAGCTGCGATTCGGAATCACCTGGCCCGAGATGCGGTGGTCACTGCCAACTCGACCTATCGTGAGCCTGAGTATCGGGCTGACCATGCTGTTGATGGGCAGCTTGGTGATGATCACCGTTGGGTGAGTGCCGCCAGCGGTGAAGGGAGCCAACTGACGATTGACTTTGGCAAGCCAACCTCCTTTCGCTGCATCTGGGTCATCACCGGCTGGCGGCAGGGCACCACCGCGATTGCCCAAGAGTTTGAGGTGCAGGCTGAGGAGAATGGCAACTGGGAGACCCTGCCAGGGGGTGTCGTTCGGGGAAACCGTGAGCACGTGCGGGAAATCCTGCTCGACGCCAGTGTGACCGCGCAGCGACTGCGAGTTGTGAGTTCCTCTCCAGATTATTTTCGCGTCTACGAAGTGGCAGTGTTTGCAGAGCGACCGGCAGTTGAGGACGTCGGGGGGCTGGCAAGCTATGCAAGGCCGCGGGTATGCCGGGAAGTCGCAACTGAGCGGGACTTGCTGAGCGTCGCCGGCACCTTCTACGAACTGCCGGCCCGGAATGCCGGCGGGGTCGCCAAGCTGCGGCCGATCTCAACCCACGATCTGGCGATCCATGACTTCTGTTCCCATAACGGCTTGCTGTTGCTGACCGGCCTTGATGCCGACACCGCGACCGACCGCATCATTCGCAGTGCCGACGGCAAGGCAGCCGTCTGGGCTGGTGTCGTTGATGATCTCTGGCAACTTGGCAAGCCGCGGGGAGAAGGCGGTCCCTGGCGGCAGACTGCGGTGCAGGCAGGCGTCCCTTCCGACCCCTACCTGATGACCGGCTATGACCAAAAGCAGGTGACCCTGTCGGCGGACAAAAAAACCGAGCTCACACTTGAAGTTGATCTCGATGGAACAGGGCTCTGGGTTCCCTATCGATCATTCACTGTCCCGGCCGGTGAGACGGTGCAGCACACCTTTCCCGCCGGCTTCAGTGCCTACTGGGTGCGTGGCGTGAGTTCCCAGGACGCCACCGTGTCGGTCAGCTTCATCTACGATTGATGAATCGGGCTGACGGATCTCGGCGAACGACTGGCGCCGCCCCGCGTGTCACCGGCCTGGGGGCCGCCTATCGGCTGTTCCTGAGTGGTGGGATGTTTGCAAGCGGGCAAGTGTCGTGTTCTCAACTGCTGCGTCCGTTGCTGGAAGTTTCACCGTGGGTATGCTGTGGACATGTTCATTCGACGTTTGCTCACCATTGTGCTCGTGGTCGGTTTCGCGAGCGGCGTGTCGGTCCTTTCGAGGGCCGACGAGCCCAGCCCGCCGCAGCCCCAAAAAAAGCTGATTCTGCCGGGTGAGGTGTTCGAGGTGGCTGGCCACACGGCATTTCTGTTGCCGGCAGCCGCTGGCGGCTCAGCCGATGGCCCGAAGCCCTGGATTCTCTATTCGCCCACGCTGCCGGCCTATCCCGACAAGGCCGAGAAGTGGATGCATGAGCAGTTTGTGGCAGCCGGTGTGGCCGTGGCGGGGATCGATACGGGTGAGTCGTACGGCAGCCCCGGGGCCGTCAAGGCCGCCGCAGCGCTCCATGCCGAGATGGTGCGGCGGGGCTATGCGAAAAAGCCGGCCCTGCTCGGCCGCAGCCGCGGGGGCCTCTGGGCCAGTGCCTGGGCAATCGCTCACCCCGACCTTACGGCGGGGGTCGGCGGAATCTATCCCGTTTATGACTGGCGGACCTATCCCGGCCTTGCCAAGGCGGCAGTTGCCTATGGGCTGAGCCCTGAGCAACTGGAGGCCCGGGCTGCCGACCTTTGCCCGATTGAGCGGATCGATGTGGCGGCGGGGGCCGGCGTGCCGTTCTGCATCATCCACGGCGACGCGGACAAGGTCGTGCCGCTCGAGCCCAACTCTGCCGAACTCAAAAAACGCTACGAGGCCGCGGGCAAGGGAAACCTTGTGACGCTGATCATCGCCCCGGGCCAAGGCCACTCCTTCTGGGAGGGCTTCTTCCACTGCCAGCCGCTGGTCGACTTTCTCATCACCCGCGCCAAGGCCGAGCCGCTCGACGGTGAGTAAGCGGCTCGTCAGTGGGCTGGATCAAAAGCCTTGCAGGCTGTTGCTGAGCAGCGTTCTCAATCACTGTCCAGCGGCGGCTTGTCGCGATGACGGTACTAAGATTCGTTCATGAAACGTGTGATCTGTGGCCAACGACTGACCATAGCCGCGGCATTGAGCAGCACCCGCCTGCCCTACGGGCTAAAAGAACGCTGCTGCGCGGATTCACCGACGTTAGCCTGAGCTTGCTGAAATGCCCGGTACGGTGGAAACAGCCGGAGGTGGCCCAAAGATTGGGTCGTGCTGCCAGGCCTTGCTCCAGCCGGCCGATCGTCGCAGCAGGTCATCGGTCACCACCAGTACCGCCGGGAGCAGGATCAGCTCAGCCACCGTGGCTGCCGCCACCGCCGCACAGGCCAGCCGGCCGAAGCCGGCCAGCGACGGCACGCTACTGACGGTCACCGCCGCAAACCCGACGCCGAGCACAAGGCCACCGAGCATGACAGGGTTTCCGGTCTCGGCCACCGCCCGTTGGACTGCCGAAGCGATTGACACGCCCTCGCGACGGTGCCGGGCCAGTGCCGCCAGCACATGGACGGTGTCATCAACGGCCAGACCGAGACAAACGTTGAAGACGATCACCGTTGCCGGGTCGAGCGACCGGCCAGTAGCCACCATC
>CAZKSP010000338.1:0-3352 GCA_964555385.1 uncultured Chitinophagaceae bacterium | reverse complement strand
CACAGCGTGCACGGCGATGCCGAGACTGTCTTTGAGACTCGCTGGACGATGGCCTATTTGCGCGGGCCGCTGCTGCGGGAGGAACTCAGCCGGCTGCCCGGGGTGACTACTCCGCCGTCACCGCCATCGGTAGCCCCACGGACAGCGACGGCACCAGCTGCTTCCACCACCGCTGAGCCTGCTGGCGGCCCGCGGCCCCTGCTGCCGCCGGGCATCAAAGAGGTCTTCGTTGCGGACGACCAGCCCGAGGCAACCGGCGTGACCTTGCAGCCGGCCATCCTCGGCCGGGCCTGGCTGCGGTTTTCCGAACGATCGCTCGACGTTGACTGCACCCGCGAGGTCTTCTGCCTGGCACCGGCAACAGACTCAACCGGAACGCCGGTCTGGGATGCCGCCCTGCTGTTGCCGGCGCAGCCCGCCACCACCGACCGGCCGACCGCGGCCCGCTACGGCAGCCTGCCGGGGCCGCTGGCCTCGGCGAAGAGCTATCGGTCGCTGGCCACCAGCCTGCGGGACAGCCTGGTGCGGACCCAGCATCTGTCACTGTTGTCGGTGCCGCAGATCGACGCGGTCTCCGAACCTGAGGAGACGGAACGGGCCTTCCGGCTGCGGGTCGCGCAGCAGCTGCGGGAATGGCGGGATTCCGAGCTTGACCAGATCCGCAGCCGCTATGAAAAAAAGCTGGCGACGGCCGCCGGCCGGGTGGAGCGGGCCCGGCAGAAGCTTGAGAAGGAACAGGCTGATGTGAAGCATCAGTCGTTCCAGACTTACGTATCGATCGGCACCGCGATTCTCGATGCACTGCTCCGCCGCCGGGCCTCGACCCGGTCGCTCGGCCGCGTCGCCACCTCGGCCCGCTCGGCCAGTCGCACCGCCCGGCAGCAGGCCGATGTGACGCATGCCGAGGCAGCCCTGGAAGCAGTGATTGCCGAACAGGAACAGTTGGAAGACGAACTGGCAGCGGCGATCGAGCGGGTGCAGGCAGAAGCCAACCCCGAGACGATCAGCCTTGAACGGGTCGAGGTGCCGGCCCGCAAGACTGGCAGTTCGGTTGAGGAGGTCTGCCTGGCCTGGGTGCCAGGTTCAGTGGACGCTTGGGCCGCCCGGAAAGGGGCTGTCGCGATGAAGGAGGTGACCAGTGCCTGAGCAGCCTGTGGCCGAGCCAACAGACGAGCCGTCGCTCCGCGAGGTGGTGCTGGTCGACTGCCCCGATGAGGTCGGGTTGATTCACCGGATCACCGGCGTGCTGGCAGCGCACCAGTTCAACATCGAGAGCAATCAGGAGTTTGTCGACGTCGCGGCGGGCCACTTTTTCTTTCGGGCCGAGGTGACGGCGGTGGGCACCGCCGCCGAAGCGGTGGAGCGGCTGCAGGCCGATCTGGCCGCCGTGCTGCCGGCCGGGGCAACGGTGCGGGTGGCCAGCCGCGAACGGCGGCCGATTGTGATCTGTGCCAGCCGCGAGCCGCACTGCCTGGGTGAGCTGCTGCTGCTCGATGCCGTTGGCGAACTGCCGGCCCGAATCGTCGGCGTGATCAGCAACCACGACAGCCTCCGGCCGCTGGTCGAGCGGTTCGGGGTGCCCTTCACCCATCTGCCGCATGACGGTGTCAGCCGTGACACGCATGAGCAGCAGCTGGCCGCCGCGATCGACCAGTACGCCCCGGCAGTGATTGTGCTCGCCCGCTACATGCGGATTCTCTCGGCCGGTTTCGTCGACCGCTATGCGGGCAGGCTGGTCAACATTCACCACTCGTTCTTGCCGGCCTTTGTCGGGGCCAGCCCTTATCGGCAGGCCTTCGAGCGGGGCGTGAAGGTGATCGGCGCGACGGCGCATTTTGTGACCGCCGAACTCGATGCCGGGCCGATCATTGCCCAGGATGTGATTCCGGTCGATCACCGGTTTTCAGCCGATCGGATGGCCCAGGCGGGGCGTGATGTTGAGAAGCTGGTCCTCGCCCGTGCAGTCCGGCTGGTCCTTGAGGACCGGGTGTTTGTTCACGGTGACCGCACGGTGGTCTTCGGCTGACTTTTCGAGCTGTGCTGCCAGGTGAGCTGCCTCCTGAAGCCAGGCTTCGATCCGCTGCCGGCGGCGGCAGACAGTCCCCTCGCAGCAACCGAGCACGTGGGCAATCACAGCCAACGATTTTCCTGCCAACGACAGGTCCATCAGCAGCTTCTCGTCATAGGGAAGTTCATCAAGCTTTTGATAGACCCATTTCAGTTGGTTGGTGCGGGTGGCCGCGTTCAACTCAGCGTCGAATTGCATTCCAGCAGCCACTGACTCAGCCCGCTGAAGCTGGGCAGCGCCGTGCTCAGAAAAACTGCTAATGACCCGTCGCTGCCGTTTGGCTCGCCGGGCGACATCGGCGGCCCTTCGTTGTGCCAGCCAGGTAAGAAACCGAATTCCGGCTACCTCGTCATGCGGTCGTGGTGAAAACGGCTGCACGGTCCGCTCGTCATCGGCCCTGCTCAAGTCGGCAGCAAGATGGCTGCACGCAACAGACGGTGGTAATCGACGGAGATGATCGAAGACCAGCGACAGGGTGTCGTCGACAAAGTTGGGGCCATCAAATCCCGCCTCCCGCAGTGTGCGGCTGGCGACTGAAGTAATGAGTGAGTTGGCTTCGAAAAAAAGTCGTTCAAGTACGTCCTGTGTTTGGTCTTCCTGCCAGGCTAGTAACAACTGGCCAAAGCGGTCGAGTGCGAGGCCTCGATTTGCTGTGCTGCCGCTTGCTGATAGCTCCATGGAACGGGTCCTCCGTGCACTCGTACCAACGAGCTCGCCACTCGCTATCTCAGTTGTTTCCGCCCTTAAGTTTTTGGAATGTAGGAACAGCCACCGCACCGTTGGACGAGTCCATCCGGAAAAAATTTACTCCGCGTCGCGCAAAAATTGGCCCGCAAGTGGCGTACCCTTTATGAGTGGAGTATGGAGCTCCCTGCAAGAACACCAAAAGGGGGCGACGGAATGCCTTGGACACTCGAGGACTGCGCAGCTGCGCTTGGACAGACCGATCTGCGTTTTCACTATGACGAGGCTGAGCAGGCCATCCGACTGGTGTTTGTCACCAGTCGTTACCGCAACCGTCGGGGGGAGCATCTAGCGGTGGTAACGCTAACAACACCCGCCGATGGGCAGCGACTGCGGCTCAGTATCGAGCGGGCGATCGAGGTGGGTGACGATCCTGCCGCTGCCTGCCTGGCCGCCTGTCAGTTTGCCGCTGCCATGCCGCTGGTTGGCGTTGAGTACGACACCGACTTTGATAATCTGCGGCTCGTGGTTGAAACCGTCATTGCAGACGACATGCCAACTCCGTTCCAGCTTTGCACGATAGTTAATCGACTCGTTGAT
>CAZKSP010000337.1:0-3362 GCA_964555385.1 uncultured Chitinophagaceae bacterium | reverse complement strand
GCAGTTCCTCAACCAGCCGGTCACGGGCAGCCGGTTCAGTCAGCGTTTTGCCGCCGTCGGTTTCGACCAGCAACCGCTCGCTCGGCGGTAGCCCCGTCGCGTTGTAAGCCAACCTCCGCAGCAGCACGCCCGGCGGGGCGGCAGTGGCTGGGTCAAGCCCGTCTACTGCCAACCGGGAGGCGATGAAGGCGTCGAGTTCGTTGCGGCACCAGTCGGCTCGTTCAGCCGGTGGTTCGGGCACAGCCGGGTCGGCCAGCGGCTGAAAGCACCACCATTCGCGGTCAGCGGCGGTGATCGGATTGCCCGGGGTCAGCACCGTGCCGTTAGGCCAGTCGGCTCCGGCGGCAACCCAGGCGGCGATCCCGGCGATCTGCTGGTCGGCAAGCTTGCCCGTTGGCGGCATCTCATACGACTCATACCGCAGTGCTTCGAGTAGCAGGCTTTCATTCGGCTTGCCCGGAACGATTGCGGGCCCTGAATCACCTCCTGCCAACAGGCTGGCACGGGTGGATAGGTTGAGCCCCGCCTCCTGCTTTGATTCCCCATGACACCGGATGCAGTGGCTGACCAGCAGCGGCCGAGCATGGATCTCAAAGAGATCTCCAGGTGTGGTGGGCACTGTCTCGGCAGTCGCGATGATTGCCGAAGCCAGCACGATGCCCGCCACAAAAAAATACTGCAGCCACGGACGTTGTTTCACGGCATATCCCTTTCCAGAGGTGGCAGGCCGGCGATGAAGACGGGATCGACCGTTGTGTTGTCGTCATCGGCATCCTGGAGGAAGAGGCCGTCGCAGGTGGCCCCGACCGTATAGCCCAGATCAGACAGGTCGATGGCCACGGCGTTGGCCCTGGCCCGCACCGGCAGCAGGTTGCCGGCATTGGTTGGCAGTGTCAGCAGGTCATCGAGTGAACCGGGCAGCTGGCTGAAGGTGAACAGCCGGAACCGGGCGAGCAACTGCGATTCGGGTGAGGTTGAGTCGATGTCATAGGCATTGACCGTGTGAGTCCGCAGTTCGGCGCTGAACCGCAGCGGTGAGAGGCGAAAGGCATCACTCTCTGGCGGGTCAGTGAGCATCTGCAGCTCAAACAGCACCAGGTCGGGCCCCGCGTCGTTTTGCACCGGACGATTGAAGCTGAAGGCCAGCCCCGGGGTTAAGCCGTCTGTTGCCTCCACCACAGTTGACAGCAGTGGATCGGAGGTGAGGGGTTCAGCCGCACCGCCGGGATTGATCACCCCGGTTGTCAGCAGCCGGTCGGTCTCCAGCACGCTCTGGCGGGTGGCCGCGGCCTTCAGTGGACCGACTGGAACGTCATTTCCGCCCGGCAGGGTGAGATTATTCTTGTTGCGGGTGGCCCGCATATGCAGCAGCTTCACACCGATCAGATCATCGACCTGATAGGTCAGCACCCTGCCATCCCGTTGAACGGTGATCGTCTTCAGCGTGTCGATGCCAGGGCCGCCAGTGTCACCCGCCGCCGCGTCTGCCGGATGGG
The DNA here is from genome assembly GCA_964555385.1 of uncultured Chitinophagaceae bacterium. GTDB lineage: Bacteria > Planctomycetota > Planctomycetia > Pirellulales > UBA1268 > UBA1268. The sequence goes on along the minus strand of CAZKSP010000337.1, from coordinate 1,866 downwards.
CAAGCGAAGCGGTGTAGCGAATCAGTCGGTCGGGTAGCCGCGGACGGTAACCACTGGGGCCGGAGTTTCCCACGGTGGCAACGACTGGTTGGCCTGCCGTGGCCGGGTCGTGACGGGCCGTCTCCCCCGAGGCCAGCCGATAGATCCGTCCGGTCGGATCACCAGTGACCAGCAGGTCGGCCGCCCCTTCGATCACCTGCACCTCGGTGCCGCTGGTTTCATCGACATGCACCACAAACCGGGTGCCGCGATCGATCACGTGGCTTGCCGGCGTCTCGACGCGAAAACCCTCGGCGCCATCCGGAGCGTGCACCGAACAGCGACCGGCATCAACCGCCAGGCAGGCCTCGCCACAGACCCGAAAGGCGGCCGGACCTTCCAATATGGCAGTGGCGCCACTTGGGAAGGCGAGCTCCACCAGGCCGTGCGAAAGCACATACGTCTGCTCGAGGTCGGCTACCGATTGCTGCCGTGGTGTCTCCCGGTTGAGAAAACGGGCCCTGGCCAGACTGGCAAAGCGGACGGCCGCCTGGTCCGCCTGCCTGGTGGCTTCCGCCTGTTCGCTCAGGGATGGCTTGGGGACGACAGGCACGGCTGATTGCCTAGTTGCCAGTACGGCAGCCACGATGACGGCTGCCATGAGGCCGCCGCTGACGAGCGTCAGACGCTGACGCTGCCAAAACAAGTTCGACTTCATTGGCTCATTGCTTGGCCTCGTCATGATGTCGGCCATCACCCGGTCGGTGAGTTGCCCGCTGCCTGCAGGCAGTCCGGCCATCACGTCGGCAACAAAGCGGCCGCGAGGCTCCGAACCTGCTGCGGCCAGCCGCCGCTCGGCCAACAGGCCCAGCCGTCGGTGGGTCTGATAGAGATCAGCCGCCCGCTGTGTCAGCTGTTCATCACCGGCCAGCAGCTTTTCCAGGTCGGCCATGCCAGTGGGACTGAGCTGGCCCTCAAGGTAGTCGGTCCACAGGTCGGCAAATCGGTCTGCTGTCGCGCGAGTAGCGGCAGCAGGCCGGTCTTGCTGATTCTCTGAGTGACGGTTCATGTTTCTGTTCTCGGCGCGACGGGTCTCAGCCTTGGCTGGTGACAAGTTTTCCTTCGATGCACTCCTGCAACTGCCGGCGGAGCAGCCAGAGCTGTTTTTTCACGGCGGCGACTGAGCGACCGCTCCGCTTGGCCATCTCGCTCAACGGAATCGCCTCGTCGTACCGCCAGGTGAGAAACTGCCGGCGGCGATGGTCGATCGCCTCCAGGCAGGCTGACAGGCGCGTGAACTGTTCCTCGTCAATGGTAGCTGGCTGGTTGGTCCGGCGCTCAAGTTCGCGGGCGAGCAGATCGGGGGCATAACGGCTGTGATAGTCGGCGATGCGTCGCAGCCGCGTGGTCTCGGTCTGGAGTTGATAGCGGGCAATCGTGAACAGCCAAGCCGCGAAGTTGGTGCCGGGCGTGTAGTCGCTTAGCCGGGTGTAGGCCGCAATGAAGCTGGCCTGGGCAATGTCATCGACATCAATCCCGGGTGGGGCGTGGGTCGCCAGCCAGGCTCGCAGCGGCCGCTCGAACCGCTGCACGATGGTCGCAAAGGCCTCACGATCACCGGCCAGCACCCGGCTGATGGCCCGGTCGGTTGCTGTATCGGTCGGTTGGTTCGGCCCAGGCATTAGGTTCATGCAATGGAATGGCGGTTTTTTGCCAACGGTTACCGAAAAAACTGAAAATAGATGATTTCCCCGAGGAAAACCGAAGCCTAAGGGCGGAGCGAGTTGTCGTACAAATTGAGCACGACGGCCGCAGATTCGGGCAGTCACATGGTCAATATTGCTACGACAATTGATGCCGTCAGTGGTGAGGGCGATGCGGACACCA
>CAZKSP010000336.1:0-3398 GCA_964555385.1 uncultured Chitinophagaceae bacterium | reverse complement strand
GAAGCCGAGGGTGAGGAAAAGCCGCCTGAAGAAGTCGTGGCAATTAACTATGACGAACTTCATATCGAGTCAATCGAGTGTGAATATTTCGAGGATCTTTCAACTTGGTTTGAGCCCCTGCAAGCTGAATGGCAAAGGACTATCGCACGCGAGCAGCCTGCCGAGGAGGTGGGGGTGCCAGCGGCTGACGAACTTCCGGCTGCCGACGCGGCATCAGACACTCAGCCATCCGCCCTTGATGACCCAGCGGAAGCGACGGTCGACGACAATCCTGTGACGGAAGATCTTGAAGATGTTGAACCCAAAACGCCAACGGGGAGTGGCTGGGTAATTCAACTTGCCGGCCACCACTTTCACAATGAAGACCGGCACAAGCCTTACGAGGGGCGGTACTATTTACGAACAACAATCGTCAAAAATCTCCTTGATGAAGGCGTTAAGTTGACGGTTGCTGCTGGCCCGAACAAAGGCGAGCCGATTTCGGTGTCCGAACTTGGCATCGGTTTTCCTGTCATTGTTACTTCTAGTACGATCCGAACAGATTGGCTCGATACGAATGTTGGTGGAAACGCCAACGGGCAATCCGCTGCCGGACGCCCCCCAAACCCACGGCGTGGCCGGCGACAGCGTGGCCGCGACCAACTCGAAGCCACTGAACAAGATGGCATCGAATTGAAACGCTATGAATTTGTCCTCCAATTCGTCTGGCAGCCGAGATCACCCGGCGCCCTCGAATTGGTGCCGACTGACGAAGAATTTTGATGACTCAGCCGCCTTCTGGCAGGGAGATCTCCTCTCTGCCACCTTTGGAATGCCCCGATGGTTCAAGTTCCTGACAATATCCAGCCTGCTCTGAAACTACTGAGCAAATATCACTTTTGGCTATTGGCCCTGCTTATGCCATTAGTACTGGTTCCGCTCGCCTTCACGGCCGACGCCACGCTCATCAATCAGATTGACCAGCGGCGGACGGAAGTCAGCGGAAAGCTAGACGCTGTAGCAAAATTGACTCGGGCCGAAGCCTCTGGCTTTGAGCAACTTGGACACCCACAGAAGCAATGGGCGGCCAAAATCGACCAGATGACTGACAGCCTGAGACAACAGATCTATCAGCAATGGAGCGCATTCTGGCAACAACAGCAAGATTTGCGGGTGTGGCCGCGGGAGCTTCGTGGGGACTTTATTGGTGCAGTCACTCGGCTCAAGCCGGGCGACAAACTACAAACCAGATTCATCGACCGGTACCAAAATACCGTGCGGCAACTAGTCCGAAAATTGCCCGCGAGACTTGATGCGGCAGAGGAGATGCGGGAGTCAGCTGAATTCGGGGGACGAGACGGCGGCCAACGCTTCGGGGCAGGACCAGAAACAGGCATGCTCGAAAGCGAACTTGCCGATCAACACACCGTGACCTGGGACCCCACAGACCAGTCCGAACTGTATGCTTCTTTCAATTGGCAAGAACCCCCATCGACGGTTCAGATTTTGCTCGCTCAAGAGGAACTCTGGTGCTACGAAACACTATGCGATGCCATCGCTGCGGCCAACGCTGAAGCAACTGGTGCCCATAATGCGACAATTGCCACCATCAGCCAACTAGCAGTCGGTTATCGGGCAGCGGCAAGCAGTTCTTCCGGGCGGGGGGGTGGCCGTGTTCAGCGGCTGCAGTCTGCAGCGGGAGGAATGGGAATGGGAATGGGAATGGAAGGCAGCATGGATATGGGGATGGATATGGGGATGGGGATGGACGGGGCCGAGACTCTTGGCGCGCCATCCAACCCTCGGTTCTCCAGCGGTGGCCAGATGACGGGAATGGGATTTGAAGACGGTTTTCCCGGTGATGAGTTCGGTGGTGATGCCGAGGCTGACGATGACGCCTTACGGAATTGGATTTATACCGACGCCAATGGCACTCCTTTACTTGCGGAAGAAATAGAAGGGTCACCCGACACGAAAATTGCACATCTGATGCCATTCGTTGTCCGTGGCCAGGTTGATCAGCGAAAACTCGACCTTCTGCTGCGTGTTCTTGCCACCTGGCCGATTCCCATCAATGTCCGCCAGGTACGAATCAACCCAGAAAACGGTCTTGGTGCGGAAACACCGAACCGCCGCATGACGGCTGGCGGCATGGGTGAAAACTACGGTATGGAGGGAACTCAAACCGGTGGATCATATCGAGGCTACGACGTTACCGTTGAATTACGGGGCTTAATTGCGTTAGCCGCGCCTCCCAATCGAGAATTCCTAGGGCTCAGTGACCCGACAACCGAGCCGATTGACGAACCAGTGGAGGAGTAATCAAAGATGCCGCTTCCAAAATTCAAATTCACCCCAGAGACATTTCTTTCTCTAGCGGCAAATCACGGTGAAAAACTGCTTGCAGCGATTGCCATTCTTTGCAGTTTGCCGCTGGCATGGGGAGGCGTCGATGCGTTGCGGTCGAAAATGCTCACCAGCGAGCAGGCTCCGGACAAACTCACCGATGCTGCGGCTGCTGCTTCAAAGTTATTTACCCGAGAACTTTCTGGCGAACAGGAAAACGATCTTTCCGGTCGAATTCGCGGTCCGCAAATTGACACTGTTGCCGAAATGAAGAAGTGGAATTCCGACGAGGTGAGCCCTGCCCCTGGTGGAATCGGGCTGAATCGTCCACTGCTTGGAGACGTAAGAACTCGCGCAACTCCAGTTGTCTATCCGCTTGAGCAACTGCAAGCCGTAAGTGGACTTGCAGCCATCGCCCGCCGGAACGAGGCAATAGGAATGGCGGGCGGCAACCAACCGTTTCCTGAAATGATGAATCCAGAAGCGATGGGCCAAGGCCGACCGCAGGTACTGTCCCCGCCCGCTACGCTGCTGCCTTACATTGTTCTGACAGGTCTCGTGCCCGTGCGAAAGCAGGCAGAGGAATATCGGTCACTGTACGCAACAGCGACCTTTCGGGATCCACAGCGCGATATTCCCCGTTGGAGCGACTTCACGGTTGAGCGTCAAACGCTTGGTTTAACCGGAGAGAGCGAGTGGACAATAATCGACCTGCGGAAGACAGTTAAACGATGGAGCCAGGTCTGGGCTGGAGTGGCCTTAGAGACACCACTCCCACCGGGCATAACCCTGAGTGATACGGAAAACCCTCGTGACCCCGCTGTAATGCCAATTGGTTTCTTTGGACCACTTCCACAGCTTGCCGAACGGCCGAGCCTCGTTGGCTTTGAAGGACAGATGGGCATAGCAGGACAACCGGGCGGCAGTGGTTGGGGCCTGACCTCTCTTCACCCCTGGGCTCTCGAGGAAATAACGACGTTTCGCAAGCAGCAGGAAAAGGAGATAATGAATCAGCAGGATGTCGGCCTGCCCGGACTGCCCATGGCGGATGCTGGCCTATCCCCGGAAGGCAT
>CAZKSP010000335.1:0-3427 GCA_964555385.1 uncultured Chitinophagaceae bacterium | reverse complement strand
GCGCGTCGATATTATCGTTCAGAAACCGGGTGGAGCCATCAACCATCGCGACCACTGCACCTCCTGGATGATAACTGCTTGCAGGGTTGCAATTCCAGCCTTCATGGTTGTTAGCACAGCGGGGATAGTTTGGCGGAGCGGCTGTAAAGAACGACGTGAACCCCTCTTCAGAATCAAAGGTTCGCATGCCCGGACTTTGATTAAGATTTGTTGGTGCGTTTCCTGTGTAGTCACCGTTTGCACCAACGAGGGCTGCACAAACACCGGGATTTGTATTTCCATTTATACCGCTCGTCAGTGTGTAGCCACCATCTCTGGTGGAGTGGGAGAGATCGGCGATTCTAACTTCACCAAGCGAAATCGTGTTTGATGTTCCGTCGGTGATCTTCGCGATTGTGACTGACTGTCGTTTTATGTTGGTGTTAGCATTCCAGTTTGTCTGGGTTCCGCTGTAGCCCGTGACAAATGGTCCACGAATATTAGCGTGGGTGGAATCCATGAAAATGTCACCCCTGTTTGCCCGATAGCTTGTCCTGGCCCGGGTTGTTCCGTTGGTGAAACGGCTCGTATTTGGATCGGATGGGCAATGCAGGTCGGGCAGCTCAGTGTTTGTGGTTGCATGGCCATTCCACGGCCGGAAGCTGGCAGTGGAAGTAATGCGACTGATCAAAGCTGAGTGGAGATTTGCCTGCTCTGCGAAGGGGAGGATAAGAACAGTCCATCCCCACCGATGGCTAGCATTCGCGTTTTGATGGATCGCGTACATTTCATGAGACCGACCCTGACTTGGAAGCCGCTGATTGACACTCTCGTAGTTCATGACGGCTAGCTGCAGCTGCTTGAGCTTGTTCACGCAAGAACTGCGTCTGGCTGCCTCGCGGGCTTGCTGGACGGCCGGAAGCAAGAGGCCTACCAAAACGCCGATGATGGCGATGACAACGAGTAATTCAATGAGCGTAAAGGCTCTTTTGGGAGATTGCTGGTGACACATGTCAAACTCTCCTTCGGCAGGAAAAGAGAAAAACGAATCGAAAAATCGTAGAGAGAGGCGATTAGGGAAATAGATTCCCCCCAGATCAAAGAGCTCCCTCCCGAAACAAACTGTCTCGAAATCTTAGAAAATGTGATTCAATTAAGCAATCGGGCGAAGGCACTACCTCGTGATAACCATCAGGGACCCCTCCAGCGAGCTGTTTTTCTGTTGTCAGCGATTCGTCCGAGCGGTGGAGAAGACGCGGCGTCCGTGATTGGACATTGAGCCGATCACGCTGGAGGAGCCTCGGACGCAAAATACTGGCCCAAGAAGTGCCGCAGCCTTTGCGGTTGCTCATGCGTAGCGAGGCAGACCGTTGCGGGGTGGTGTGATGACGGAGAAGGGCCCGGGCCCGACCGCTCTATGGTGAGGTGTGGCAAGAGAAATCCAGCCAGATCTGTTCACGGGCAGATCGGTTCACGGGCAAAGTGTTGAAGATCGCCGGCGGAGGATCGGCAGGAAGGCCTCATCAAAAAAACAACCCCCTTGATAACAAGGGGGTTTTCAAGTCGGGGCGACACGATTCGAACGTGCGACCTCTACGTCCCGAACGTAGCGCTCTAGCCAGGCTGAGCTACGCCCCGATGGAAAATTCTGCCTGTCGCGAGCGTTGGGACTGGTGCTCGAAACACCCCTAAAAGGTACCCGGCGGCCTTCCCGGAAACAACGCCGGATTGCCAATCGACGAGGAAACCAGCGGTTGGCAGTTCAGTCCGACTCCGGCGTTAACGACACACAGATCAGCTCCTTGTCATTTCGTACAAAACAGCTGCGGTCGGCAAAGGCCGGGTGGCTCCAGACCACCGGTCGGCCAAAGCACTCATTGGTCGGGTCGATCAGATGCGTCCGGCCCAGTTCCTCGTAGCCCTGCCGGGAGAGCCTCGCCAGGATCAGGTCGCCAGTCTCGCTGAATAGCCAGGTGCGAAAATTACCGCCAGCCGTCGGCTGCCGGATGAGAAAGGCGGTGGCATGCTTGGCCGGCCGGTCGGTGGCCGACGTGGGGGCGGTTGTCTCCCAGAGCCGCTCACCTGTTTTCAGATCGACTGCGGTTAGCATGCCGGTGTGGCAATCACAACCGTAGATCGTATCGCCCTCGATAAACGGTGTGCTGTTGGCGCAGTAGACCGCCGACTTTGGCTCCCCACGCCAGCGGACCGTTGCTGCTGGTCGGTCAGCCGCGAGATCATAGAGGGCCCCCACCTGACCGATGCCGCTGGCAAAGAGGACCTGCTTGTTGTCGAGTCGGCCCAGTTGCGGTGCCATGATGGCCATGCCATAGGCCGGCTTGAGTGGTTCGGACCAGAGCGAGGCACCAGTAGTGGGTTCAAGGCTATTGAGGTTGTCGGCATCCCAGATCAGCAACTGTCGGCGGCCGGCTGACTCAATCAGGGTGGGCGGGCAGTAGCCCTGCTCGCTGGCCGAGAGCGCCCGCCAGCGTTCTTCACCAGTGACCCGGTCAAAAGCTACCGCAACGCTCCCCTCGCCACCGACGAGGCAGATCAGGAGATCGTCAACCACGAGAGGGTGGCCACAGAAGCCCCAGATCGGGGTTGGGGCGGCGTAGTCGCGTTTGAAATCCTTTTGCCAGAGCAGCTTGCCTGTTGAGGCTTCCAGGCAGAGCAGGTTGCCTTCGGCACCGACGATGTAGACGCGGCCGTCTTGCACCGTTGGTGTACACCGTGGCCCGGCGGCGTAGGAGATGGAATAGGGGCAGTCGTACTCATGCTTCCAGAGCACCTGGCCAGTGGTGGCATCGAGGCAGAGCACCCGCTCATTACCGGCAAGCAGTGTGCGGCTGCCGGGGTCATTGGCCAGTTCACCGTCCCGCTGAACGTAGTCAGTGACAAAGACCCGACCGCCGACCACCGCCGGGCCGGCGTAGCCGCCCTCAATTGGAATCCGCCACCGCACCGGCAGGCCAGCTGCCGGAATCTGCTCGACCGTACCGGTCTCCCGCCAGATGCCATCCCGCCCGGGCCCCTGCCACTGCGGCCAATCGGCCGCCTCTGCAGTCGATCCTGCAACAAGACCCAGTGCCAAAAGGCAGGTGCGGATCAGGCGGGACCAGATACAGCGCATGCTTTTTTCAGCCATTCTGCAAAGTCCTCTTGGGTTGTTTCCCCCGCTGCCAATGCAAGTGTTTGCACGACGGCGTCATGTTCGTCTGCTCCGAATCGGCAGCCGTTTGCCTCAAGAAAAATTGCTGCAAGCAGGAAGCCTGTCCGCTTGTTGCCATCAACAAATGGATGATTTTTCACGATCCCTTGGGCATAAGTCGCCGCCAGTAAAAACAATGAGGCATCCTTGTAGGCCGCCACATGTTTCGGTCTCGCAAGCGCTGACTCCAGTAAATTTTCATCACGCACACCTGCAGCACCTCCGAATCGTGCCAGC
>CAZKSP010000334.1:0-3431 GCA_964555385.1 uncultured Chitinophagaceae bacterium | reverse complement strand
CCAGTCTCTCAGCTACCATTGAGCCAGACTGCTGCCCCGGGGGATCTGCCGAGATTGGGCGGGCGGCGGTCATAGTGAAAATCCTGGAAACAGGCAGACAGAAGGGAACGAAAATCGGCAGCCACAAAAAAGCCCCAGTCCAGCCTAGTATGCAGCAACAGAGAACCACTGGTAGTGGGGCGACAAATTTCCCGGAAGTGTTCACCTCGCCCAGCGGTTCTTCCCTGCTCCGATTGGCCGCACTCCGAAAAACCGCCGGAGAATTTTTAACGCCGCAGGCATTTCAGCCGATTGTCACGGGGAGCCATTTAGGGACATGGTAACAACGTCGGCCCAATTCGATTCTGGTTGCTTAAAGAATTTGAATCAGTGATACGAACCAATTTCATCGTAACCCTTGTTGCTGCGGGCTGCTTTCTACCGCTTCCGGCTCCCGCTCAGGACAGCGGCCTACTCCTGCGCCGGTTCTGTGGCGACTGCCACGCCGAGGGTGCGGCCGAGGGAGGCATCTCTCTTGATACCCTCCTGCCGCAGGTGGGGACGCGGTCCACCCCGCAGGCGTCACCAGACGCTGCCTGGGTTGCTGTTTGGAAAAATCTACGGGCATCGTTGATGCCTCCGGCGGACCACCTGCCCCAGCCAACCTCCGGCCAACGGCAGGAAATCATCAGCTGGATCGAACAGACCATCTTCCGGCTGACACCCGACGACCCTGATCCGGGGCAAGTCATCCTGCGGCGGCTCAACCGGGTGGAGTACGTGAACACCGTTCGGGACCTCACTGGCATCCGCATCGATGTCACCGGAGAGCTTCCCCCCGATGACACTGGCCACGGCTTCGATACCATCGGAGAGGTGCTGTCGACCTCACCGTTGCTTGTTGAGCGGTACCTCGCATTGGCAACAGACATCAGCCAACGCGTTCTCCACGAAATAGATGCCCATCGGCAGCGGACCAAGTCTGCCAACTCATATCCGGCAATACTTCAGCCGCTGTTCGGCTCAAGCCCAACGCCGGAAGACAGCAATGCCGCCAGCGCCTGGTTGGCCGAAACCATCAATCGCCTCGGTCGTCGCGGTTACCGCCGACCCCTTGGGGAACCAAGCCAGCAGCGTTTGCTGGCAATTGCCAAGGACACAATTGCTCGTGGCGGCTCAGTTGATGAGGCGATTGCGGCTGCCCTGACCGCGGTGCTTGCCTCGCCCCGCTTTCTCTTTCGTGACGAGCGACCAGCGGCCAATTCTCCTCTCGAACGCAGGGCCGTAATGCTCGACGAGTTTTCTCTGGCCTCACGGCTTTCATACTTCATTTGGAGCACGATGCCCGACGACAGGCTACTCGACCTTGCCGCGGCGGGCAGGCTGCGACTGCAGCTTGAAGAGGAAGTCGATCGCATGATCGCCGACCCCAAAGCGAGTGCCTTCAGCAAAAACTTTGTTGGCCAGTGGCTTCAGATTCGGGACGTCCAGCACCTCGCCTTTGATCTCCGTCGCATTCTTGACATCAAAGACTCCGGGGAGGCCAGCAAGGTATTCAGCCAAGAAGTTCGCCAGGCGATGCAGCAAGAAACCGAACTGTTGTTTCTCCATCTGCTGCGAGAGAACCGGCCAGCCACCGACCTGCTCGTAGGGGACCAAACCTTCCTGAACGAACCGCTTGCTCGCTTCTATGGCATTGATACTGTCGAAGGCAAGGAGATGCGGCTGGTTTCACTTGCAGCAGACAGCCACCGGCGTGGCCTGTTGACCCATGCCAGCATTCTGGCAGTCACCTCAAATCCGACCCGAACCAGTCCGGTGAAACGCGGTCTTTTTATTCTGGAAAATCTGCTGGGCACCCCGCCGCCCCCCGCGCCACCCGATGTGCCCTCGCTCGAAGAGGCTGCCCCAAAAAGGAAGCTCAGTGACCTCTCGATGCGGGAGGCCCTTGAACTGCATCGGCGTGAGCCGCTTTGCAACTCGTGTCACGCCCGATTCGACCCGCTGGGCCTGGCGATCGAGGGCTACAACGCGATCGGCCAGTGGCGGCCAGACGCAGAAAAACTCGACACCAAGGGGCAACTGATCACCGGTGAACCCTTCGCCGACGTAAATGAACTTAGCCAACGGATCGCCACTGACCGACGGACTGACTTTCTTCGCTGCCTGACCGAAAAAATGCTCACATTCGCCATCGGCCGCGGAATCGAATATTACGATGCGCCGGCGGTCGATGCTATTGTTCAGAGTGGCGGCAGTGACCCTGGCCTCAAAACACTTGTCATGGCTGTCATTAACAGCGTCCCCTTCCAGATGGGCCGCACTGACCGACTCAAGGAGAATTGACGATGGCTTCCAGCCAGCAGCAAAGCCGCCGAACCTTCCTCACCCGGGCCGCCCTGCAGGGGCCAGGCGTCGCCGTCGCGTTGCCTCTGCTTGAATCCGTCGGCTGGGCAAACCAATCGGCTACCCCAGACATTCCCCAACGGATGGCATTTCTCTACCTTCCCAACGGGGTACGGGTCGACACCTGGATGCCAAAGCAAGATGCTGCGGGCTACCAGCTTGGCACAGCACTTGAGCCACTGACTCCCTATCAACGGAAGCTTTCATTCGTCACGGGGCTCGCTCATCGCAACGGCTTCGCCGGGCCGGATGGTGCCGGTGACCACGCGCGGGCAACGGCCACCTTCCTGACCGCTACTCGCCCACTCAAGACGGCCGGCGCAAATCTGAAGGCTGGGATCTCGGCAGACCAGCTGGCTGCCCAGCAGCTCGGTCACCAGACCCGATTCCCATCGCTTGAACTCTCCTGCGACGGTGTCCGGAAAAGCGGCGGTTGTGATTCCGGCTACTCTTGCGCGTATCAGTTCAACCTCGCTTGGCGAACGGCCCAGCAGCCAGCAACACCCGAATCAAACCCGCGGCTCGTGTTCGAGCGTCTCTTCGGCCAAGGCAGCGGTCCGGAAAGGAAGGCTTCGTGGCAGGCGCAACAGCAGTCCCGCCGTTCGATCCTGGACTTTGTGCTCGAGGAAGCCAGCAGCTTCCGCGGCGGTCTCGCTGCTGCCGACCGTCACAAGCTTGACGAGTATCTCACCGGCATCCGCGACCTTGAAGTCCGGCTCACTCGGTTTGAGCACTCCGATCCACCAGATGCCCCCGATCTCGACCTTCCCGAAAAACAGCCGGCGGTCTACAGCGAACACATTCGGCTGATGGGTGACATGCTTGCTCTGGCTTTCCAGACCGACTCAACCCGGGTTGCCACGTTCCTGCTGGCCCACGACGGCAGCAACCGCTCATTCCCAGAAATCGGTGTCGGTGATGGGCATCATGCCCTATCGCACCACCGCGACGACCAAGAAAAGATCGAAAAGATCGGCAAGATTGACCGCTTTTACGCCGAACAGTTTGCCTATCTGCTTGGCCGGCTCGATGCCATCACCCAGCCG